>JAZTXW010000085.1:0-31618 GCA_045636625.1 Oscillospiraceae bacterium | reverse complement strand
GTCTTGCTTTTTTTCCAAAATTTATTTTATCACAAAAACCCTTTTTTGCGCCACTTGTTTTATTTATTATATTATGTTATACTAAAATGTAATTTTATAATTATCATGGATAATTATGTATTTTTTCATCTCTATCAGGGAGGTTTTGATATGGAAAACATTGAAAACACCGTAAACGCAGCACCGGAACGCAAAAAACGCATCTTCAGCGGAATCCAGCCTACCGGCGTATTCACTCTTGGAAACTATCTCGGCGCAATCAAAAACTGGGAAAAACTTCAGGACGAATATGACTGCATTTATTCCATCGTAAATATGCACGCAATTACCGTTCGCCAGGATCCGGCGGAACTTCGCAAAAGAACTCTCGAATCCTATGCCCTTGCTCTTGCATGCGGAATCGATCCGGAAAAGAGCATCCTCTTTATCCAAAGCCATGTTTCCGCTCACGCAGAAGCAAACTGGGTCCTCGGCTGTTCAACCCAGTTCGGTGAACTTTCCCGCATGACCCAGTTCAAGGATAAATCCGCAAAACATGCGGACAATATCAACGCAGGACTTTTCACCTATCCCGTTCTTATGGCGGGCGACATTCTTCTTTATCAGGCAGACGTTGTTCCGGTTGGCGTTGACCAGAAACAGCATCTTGAACTTGCAAGAGATATCGCAGAACGCTTCAACGGTCTTTACGGAAAAACCTTTACCGTTCCGGAACCTTATATTGCTTCTTCCCAGGGCGGCGGCAAAATCATGAGCCTTACCGACCCCACCAAAAAAATGAGCAAATCCGACGAAAACCCCAAAGGCTGCGTTTATATTCTTGATGAACCGAACGTAATCATCAAAAAATTCAAATCCGCAGTAACCGACTCCGACATGGAAGTTGCGTACCGCGAAGGCAAGGACGGCATCAACAACCTTATGACCATCTACGGCGCTGTAACCGGCTTCTCCATGGATTCCATCCAGCGCGATTTTGAAGGCAAAGGCTACGGCGATTTCAAAAAAGCTGTCGGCGAAGCCGTTGCGGAACATCTTGCTCCCGTTCGCGAAAACTATTCCAGATATCTTTCCGAAAAAGCATATCTTGAAGATTGCTATCGCAAAGGCGCTGAACAGGCAGAAAGAATCGCCCAGCGCACCATTGATAAAATGTACAAAAAAGTTGGCTTTGTTGCCAGATAAGGTGAAAATATGCGAATTTTAGCCTTGGGCGATGTTGTGGGTACGATCGGTGTTGAATCGCTTCGCCGCCATATGCCCGCTCTCAAAAAGCAGTATTCCCCGGACATCATAATAGTTAACGGCGAAAACGCCGGCGATAACAGCGGCATCACAGCAAAGAACTGCGATGCTCTTTTCGCCATGGGTGCGGACGTAATCACCGGCGGAAACCATTCTCTTCAGAACCGCGATATGACCGAAATTTATGAACGCGGATACGGCGCTTTGCGCCCCGCAAACCTTCATCCGAACGCTCCCGGTTCAGGAGTTTATGTTTATGAGCGCGGAAAATACCGTTGTGCCGTAATAAGCCTTATCGGAAACGTTTTTCTTGATCTTGCTTATGAAAGCCCTTTTATTGCCGCAGAAAAAATCATAAAGGAACTTGGCATAAAGCATGTTGTTATCGATATACACGGCGAAGCAACAAGCGAAAAAATTGCCCTTGGAAGATATGTTGAAGGCAAGGCAAGCCTTGTTTTCGGAACCCATACTCACGTTCCCACCGCTGACGAATGTATTCTTCCCGGCGGAACAGCCTATATCACCGATATCGGAATGTGCGGACCCATTGATTCCGTTCTCGGCGTTGTGACAAAATGTTCCACCGATTTTATGATCACCCATCTTCGCGGAAAAGGCATGGAAATTGCAAAAGGTCCCTGCAAAATTCAGGGTATCTTCACCGAAACAGATGATTCCACAGGAAAGGCGCTCAGTATTGAGCGATTTGAAATAACAGATCCCGTAAAATGAGATTTTTTAAGATATTTTTCCTTTTTATTGCCGCGGTTTTTATTTTATGCGGCTGTTCTGATGAATCTCCGGAAGGAACCCTTCCCGAAAACAGTCAGATTTCCGTTCCGGAGGAAAACATCGAGATTATCGAAGAAGAACCGTTTACTCTTCGCATCCCTTTCGATTTTGAAGAAGGCGTAGCTCCCTATACCGCTCTTTCAAAACCGAACCGTTTTGTATGCGAACTTCTTTATCGTTCGATGGTCAGTCTCCGTTCCGATTACAGATATGAACTTGACCTTGTTTCCAGAATATATACCGAAGACAATATAACATGGTATATCTATCTTAACGAAGGCGAAACTTTTCCGGACGGAACAGAATTCACCACCTATGACCTCCGATATTCTTTCCAACAGGCCATGGAGGAAGGCAGCTATTATGCAAAAAGCCTTGAATGCGTAAGCGCCGTAAAGGTTGTGAACGCCACCTGCCTTCGCGTAACCCTTTATTATGCAAACAGATATTTTCCCAACCTTCTGACTTTCCCGGTAATATCTTACGAAACGGTCGATAATCCTCTTTATTTCCCCGACAGATATTATTTCAGCGAAGACGGAACCAGGCTTATCTGTGATATTTATTCTGCCGCGCAGGAAATAGAACTTGTTTCCGCAACGGATATGGAGCTTCTCACCTACGAAATGCGCATGGGCCGTTATGACTGCATCTATGTCACAGACCCGATGGATCTCGGATCTGCCGGAAACGGCGGAACTCTTGGCATGCAGAGCAACCGAATGGTATATCTCGGAATGAACAGCTATTACGCTTTCACCTACTATGCCGATTTTCGAAGAGCTGTTTCCGCCGCGATAGATTATGACCGCATAGTGACCGATGTTTACGGACATTTCGCGGCTGCGCCCAAAAAACTTTATAATCCGGATTTCTATGAAATGCAGTATGTTTCCAAAAACAGCCTTGACCTTATGTCGGCAAACCTTATCCTTGACGACATGGGTTTTGACAACAGGGATTCAGAAGGATTCCGCACCAACAAACGCGGAAAACGCATTTCGCTGAAACTTATAGTATGCAACGAAAGCACGGTAAAAGTAAGCCTTGCCAATGCTGTTGCAGAAATGCTTCTTGAGGCCGGAATCGAAGTCAAAGTTTCCGCCCTTTCATACGGTTCGTTCATGACCGCCCTTGAAAACGGAAACTATGACCTTTATATTGCCGAAATGCGTCTTGGCGCGGATATGGACCTTACCAGGATCCTTACGCCTTATCAATATCAGTATGCCGACTTTGAATATATCAACTACGGCGTTCCGAACAGTGAAAAACTTTATTTCAGCTGGCTGAACTTTATGAGCGGAACAATAACTCCTTCCGAATTTGCTTCTGTTTTTAATGACATAACGCCTTTTGCGCCCCTTTGTTATACAAAAGGCTGCGCGATTTTCAACCGCGACCTTCCTTTCACCCTTTACGGAACTGATTTTGATATGTTTTACAATATTCTTGAATGGAAAATAGAATAATTTTAAAATAAAACCGATTTTTTCCAAAATTTCCTTTTACATACGCAGTTTTTTATGCTATAATGTAACTTGGTATAGGCTGTGAAAAGCTTATGTCTTTAATCATGTTGATTATTTTTAAAAAATAAAACAAAAATATTTACAAACCCCATCAGACATTTTAAGAGGAGTTGAGATTTTTGATAAACGGAAAGCAGCTTCGCGATGCTTTTATTTCCGGCGCAAATAACCTCTGCAACAGAAAAGCCGAGGTTGACGCGCTCAACGTATTCCCCGTTCCGGACGGTGATACCGGTACCAATATGTCCATGACCATTGGAAACGGTGCAAAAGAACTTGAAAAACTCGGCGACGACGTCACCGTTGAGGAAGTTGCAAAAGTTGCGGCTTCCGGTTTCCTTCGCGGCGCAAGAGGTAACTCCGGCGTTATCCTTTCCCTTCTTTTCCGCGGTTTTTCCAAAGGAATGAAAGGAAAAGAAACCGCAACCGGCGCAGATATTGCCGCAGCATTTTCTCTTGGCGTTGAAGCAGCTTACAAAGCTGTTATGAAACCTACCGAAGGTACAATCCTTACCGTTTCCCGCTGCGCAGCGGAAAAAGCAACCGAAATCGTAAAATATGACGATTCCACCATTGCTGTAATCTACGGTATGTATCTCCAGAGCAAACGCACCCTTGCACAGACCCCCGAAATGCTCCCTATCCTTAAAAAGAGCGGAGTTGTTGACGCAGGCGGCCAGGGACTTGTTTACATCTTCGAAGGTATGTGGTCCGTAATTTCCGAAGGAAAAATGGTCATGCCCAAAACCGAAGAAACCGCACCCGAGGCAGACGAATATGCATACTGCGTTGAAGCGGTTGTAAAACGCGGCGAAAATTCTTCCGAAAAATTCGAAAAAGCACTTTCCGCTTTCGGCGAAGTTGTCCAATACACCGAAGGAACTTCCGGCGCAAAATTCCACGTTCATACCAACGAACCCGGAAAAATCATTACCGAAGCTCTTTCCTTCGGAACCCTTATCGCAACCAAAGTTGAGAATATGAGCATTGCCCATACTGAACTCAAATTTGAATACGACGCACCCGCAGAAGAAACCAAAGAGGAAAAATTCCCCTATGCTGCGGTTGATCCTTCCGTTGAATACGGCTTTGTTTCCGTTTGCGCAGGCAAAGGTCTTACCGATGTTTTTGCCGATCTCGGCTGTGACAACATTGTTTCCGGCGGACAGACCATGAACCCTTCCACCGAAGACATTCTTGCCGCAGTTCAGGCAACCCCCGCAAAGAACGTATTCGTTCTTCCCAACAACAAAAATATCGTTATGGCCGCAATGCAGGCAGCAGAAATCGCTGACAGAAACGTTGTTGTAATCCCCAGCAAAACCGTTCCCCAGGGTATTTCCGCAATGCTTTCCTATGATTGCGATGCTTCCGTAAAAGAAAACACCGAAGCCATGAACGAAGCTCTTAACGCTGTAACCACCGGTCAGGTAACCTTTGCCGCAAGAGATTCCGATTTTGACGGTCACAAAATCAAAGAGGGCGAACTTCTTGCAATGAAAGAAGGCAAGATGATCTATACCGGCAAGGAAATGGACCTTATCTGCGGACGCCTTGCAAAAGCTCTTGTTTCCAAAGAAACTTCCATGGTAACCATCTATTACGGCGAAGACGTCACCGAAGAACAGGCAGAAGCAATCCGCACCGTTATTGAAGGAAAACTTCCCAACTCCATCGAAGTAAACATCATCTACGGCGGACAGCCCGTTTATTACTACATCATCAGCGCGGAATAATCCGCTGATACAAAAAACCTCCCGTTCAGAAGAACGGGAGGTTTTATTTTTTGTTCAGTTTCCGAACTGGTAACATTCCTCAACCATCGGAATGGAGCTTGCGGCGCCTGCGCGCGAAACCGTTATGGATGCCGCTTTTACAGCCATCATAAGGGCGTCTTTCGGCTTTGCCCCTCTTAGTATGGTTGCGAGATAGAACCCGATCAGCGCGTCGCCTGCGGCGGTTTTATCCTTTACAGGAGCATCGAATATTTTCTGATAATATGTATCCTCTTTTGTAATAAGCATCGAACCTTTTACGCCGAGAGTGAGGATCGTTTCCGCATTGGGAAAAGTGCGTTTTATGGCGGGAATAAGCGCCTCAAGGTCCATGGGGCTTGCGCCGGTGAATTCCGAAGCTTCAAAACGGTTTACGAAAACGTAGGACAGCTTTTCAAGCGGAAGATTGCGGAGATCTTTTGTGAACGGAGCAGGGTTAAGGGCAACTTTCGCTCCTACAGCAAGAGCCTTTTCAACAATGGTCTCAATTCCGTTTATCTCGTTCTGCAAAAGGATGATATCGCCTTTGCGGAGCTGAGCAACGGTATAATCTATCTGGTCGTCTGTTACGGAAAGGTTTGCTCCGCCGCAAACGATTATGCTCTTGTTTCCCTCCGGGGTTACCTGGATAAAGGCATTTCCTGTGGGCATTTCTTTCTTTCGGATAAGGGATGTGTTCACACCGTTTTTTTCAAGGATGTTGAGAAGATAGCCGCCGTCGTTCATTCCGACGCAGCCGGCATGATAAACGTCCGCACCGGCTCTTGCAATTGCAATGGACTGGTTAAGACCTTTTCCGCCGGGGAAATAATTCGCTTTTTTCGCACGCAAAGTTTCTTCCGGGCGAACAATATGTTCAACAGGATAAACATGGTCGATATTTAAAGAGCCGAAATTGATAATTTTCACTCGAACATCCCCTTCCTTATAACATTATAACCAAAATTTTTCAGTTTTGGAATAGCTTTTTTGAAAATATTTTAAAATTTTTGTCTTGAATGGCAACAATTTCACATATTTGGCACAACAAAAACCGTGCGGATAACATCCGCCTGCAGAAATAAGCTGTCCCGCAAAATTAGGTATAAAAAAATGCGGAACGCTTTCGCATTCCGGATTCACGTTTGGTTGCCCGACGAGGATTCGAACCCCGACAAACAGAGTCAGAGTCTGCCGTGCTACCGTTACACAATCGGGCAATATCTAACGTGCTTGACTATTATATCTGTTTTCCAGCCATTTGTCAATAGCTTTTTATAAAATTTTCAAAATTTTCTTTCGCTCTCGACAAAAACTTTACTTTGTATTATAATTTGGCTGTAACAAATAATATATAAAAAACGGAGGAATAAAAAAATGCCCGCAATACATTTTTCCGCAGAAGAATTCAGCAAAACAATTTCCGAAAGCCCCGCAATCGTTGATTTCTGGGCAACATGGTGCGGTCCCTGCAAAATGCTCGGTCCGGTAATCGACCAGCTTGCCGAAGAGCTTGAAGATAAAATCCCCGTCGGCAAAATCGACGTTGACGAATGCCGCGAAATCGCAATGGAATACGGCGTAATGTCCATTCCCACTGTCATTTATTTCAAAAACGGCGTTGAAGTAAAACGCTTTGTCGGTGTTCAGACCAAAGACAAACTTCTTGAAGCGGCAAAAGAACTTGAATAAAAAAACAAAAGGCGGCTTAATGCCGCCTTTTTTTATTTTATTCTTCAGCTTCCGCAACGATTTTGTCACGGTAGGCTTTTGCAGCCTGTTCGTTCTTGTTGTCGCCGAAATGATAATAAACCTTATCTTTAAGAGTATCGGGAAGATACTGCTGTTTTACATAGTGGTTTTTATAGTTATGGGCATACTTATATCTCGGAGGTTTATGTCCACCGGCGGATTTAGGATGAACGTTCACAAGATGTTCCGGAACTTCTCCGGAAAGGCCGTTGCGTACGTCCTCGAGCGCCGCTCCGATTGCCATAACGCCGCTGTTTGATTTCGGCGCGGTGCAAAGGAGGATAACCGCATCCGCAAGGGGAAGCTGTGCTTCCGGAAGACCCAGCTGAAGCGCCGTATCCACGCAGGCTTTTACAATCGGAATCGCCATCGGGTAAGCAAGACCGACGTCCTCACAGGCTATTGCAAGAAGTCTGCGGCAGGGAGAGATTATATCTCCCGCGTCAATGAATCTTGCAAGATAATGCAGAGCGGCGTTTTCATCGGAACCCCTTACCGATTTATGGAAAGCGGAAAGAATCTCAAAATGGTCGTCCCCTTCCTTGTCATAGCGGTTCGCGCTTCTCTGTGCGGCGGAATGAGCATCTTCCAGCAAAAGCACCCTTTCGCCGTGCTCATTAAGCCTTGACGCAAGCCAGCAGGCTTCGAGAGCGTTAATGGCTTTTCTCGCATCGCCGGAACAGTGGTAGGAAATGTGGCGAAGAACGCCTTCTTCAACATTGATCTTTGTTCCGTCGTCCTGCTCAAGTTTTTCGACCGCTCTTTCAAGGGCACGCTCGATTTCCGAAGGTTCTATGGGCTTGAATTCAAAAACCGTACTGCGGCTTAAAATGGCGTTATAAACGTAAAAATAAGGGTTTTCGGTGGTGGATGCAATAAGGGTGACTCTTCCGTCCTCTATGAATTCAAGAAGGGTCTGCTGCTGCTTTTTGTTGAGGTACTGGATCTCATCAAGATAGAGGAGGACCCCTTGAGCACCGTCAATTCCTGCTGTTTCAGCAAAAACTTCTTTTATATCCGCGGTTGAGCACGAAGTTCCGTTAAGGTGACAAAGTTTTTTGTTTGCAATCTTTGCGATAATTCGCGCAACGGTTGTTTTTCCGGTACCGGAAGGTCCGAAAAAGATAAGGTTCGGGATAACTCCGGAATCCGCGATTTTTCGAAGCAATTTTCCTTCTCCGAGTATATGCTGCTGGCCGCAGACTTCGGATAATTCAGTTGGTCTTAATCTGTCGGCAAGAGGTGCGGACATTCTTTGTCATCTCTTTTCTGTAAAGATTATTCGTAAAGAGGGAATTTTTTGCAAAGTTCGGCTACGCCGGCTTTGACTTCCTCTGCGCTGTTTTCATAATCGAACGTAACTTTTGCGATGAATTCAGCGATTTTTTCCATTTCCTCCGGTCCAAAACCCCTTGTGGTTACGGAAGGAGTTCCAAGACGGACGCCGCTTGTTACAAAAGGAGAAGCGGGGTCTCCGGGGATCATATTTTTGTTCGCGGTGATATTTACCGAATCAAGGCGGTGTTCAAGTTCTTTTCCCGTAACACCGGTTCCGCGAAGATCAAGCATCATAAGGTGGTTGTCGGTTCCGCCGGAAACAAGTTTAAGTCCGTTTTTAACAAGAGCTTTTGCAAGAGCCTTTGCGTTTTCGGCAACTTTGTGCTGATATTCCTTAAATTCGGGTCTGAGAGCTTCTCCGAAGCAAACGGCCTTTGCAGCAATAACGTGCTCAAGAGGTCCGCCCTGGGTTCCGGGGAAAACAGCTTTATCAATTTCTTTCGCGTATTTTTCTTTGCAAAGAATAAGTCCGCCGCGGGGTCCGCGAAGGGTTTTGTGGGTGGTGCTTGTAACAACGTCCGCATACGGAACCGGGGATTCGTGTTCTCCCGCGGCAATAAGTCCGGCGATATGTGCCATATCGACCATCATATATGCGCCGACTTCGTCGCAGATTTCACGGATCTTTTTGAAATCAATGGCTCTCGGGTATGCGGAAGCACCGGAAACGATTATTTTCGGTTTGCATTCAAGCGCTATTCTTCTGATTTCGTCATAATCGATGTATCCGGTTTCCGCATCAACGCCGTACGGAACAAAATTATATGCTTTTCCGGAAAAGTTAACGGGACTTCCATGGGTAAGGTGTCCGCCTTCAGCAAGGTTCATTCCCATAATGGTGTCTCCGAATTCGGCAAGAGCAAAATAAGCCGCAAGGTTTGCCTGCGCACCTGAATGGGGCTGGACATTCGCGTGTTCGGCTCCGAAAAGTCTGCAGACTCTTTCCCTTGCAAGATTTTCAACTTCGTCAACAAACTGGCATCCGCCGTAATATCTGTGTGCCGGATATCCTTCGGCGTATTTATTTGTAAGAACAGAACCCATAGCCGCCATTACAGCCGGGGAAACAAAGTTTTCTGAAGCGATAAGCTCAATGTTTCCGCGCTGGCGCAAAAGTTCTTTTTCCATCATTGCAGAAACTTCAGGATCTTGTTTTTCAACAAATCCGATAACATCTATCATATCTTTATACATTTGAAATCTCCTTTGCAAATATGATAATCCATTTAAGATTATAAAGTATCTGTTCAAAAAAAACAATGTATTTTAATTTTTTTGTCAGTTTGCGGTAATTTTTTTGTTTTTTACTTTTACCTTTTGATGTTTTATGATATACTTTTTTATCATACCCTTTCGGAGGTTTTTCAAAACCATGAATTACGTTTTTATAATAAATCCTGTTGCCGGAAAAGGCAAAAAAGCCGACGACATTGCAAAAAAAATCCGTGATTTTTTTGCAGACAGAGAGGATAACGTTCACATCTATCTTTCAAAATGTCCCGGTGACGCAATCCGTTTCGGAAAAGAATATCCTATTCCCGAAGGCGAAGAAGTATGCTTTGTTGCCTGTGGCGGTGACGGAACTTTTTATGAAACGGTAAACGGCGCTTTCGGAAGACCCGGCGCAAGCTTTGCGGTATATCCTTCCGGTTCCGGAAACGATTTTATAAAATCCGTTGGCGGAAAACATGAAGATTTTCTTGATCTCCAAAAGCTTGTTGACGGAAAAACCGAAGTTTTCGACGCTCTTGAATGCAACGGACACATCTGTTCCAATATATGCAATATCGGTCTTGATTCCGTAATTGCGGACCGTCTTATCCGTTATAAAAGGCTTCCCGGGGTTTCCGGTTCCATGGCATACAACCTTTCCACCGCGGTTACAGTAGGCGGAGGAATTTTCGGCGGACTTGCAAAACCCATGAAAATAACTTTTGATGACGGCGAAGTTTTTGAAGACCGTCTTATGTTCTCCGTTTTCGGAAACGGACAGGTTTACGGCGGCGGATATCATGCCGCTCCGGAAGCAAAGCTCAACGATGGACTTATTGATTTTTGCGCGGTTTCGGAAATCGGAATCCTTCGCATCGCAAAAGTAATCGGAGTTTATAAAAAAGGCGAACACTATAACAACCCCGCTCTTGCTGATATACTCACAACCCGCCGCTGCAAAGGGGCAAAAATCGAAAGTTCCGAACTTCTTACCGTAAGTATCGATGGAGAAATCTCCAAATGCAACACCATCGAAATAAAAATGATCCCCGGTTCTCTTCCCTTCCGAGTTCCGGCTTTTGAATGATATGAAAACAGAAAGAATCACCCATGCTTTTGATCCGGTTTTCGATTCCGAAAGCCGGATCCTTGTTCTTGGAACAATGCCTTCGCCGAAAAGCCGCGAGCTTGGTTTTTATTATTCCCACCCCAGAAACCGTTTCTGGCCCGTTCTCGCAGAAATTTTTGAAGAGGAAGTTCCGAAAACGCCTGAAGAAAAGAGAAAATTTTGTCTCCGGCACAAAATCGCACTCTGGGACGTTCTCCAAGAATGCGATATCGAAGGTGCTTCCGATTCCAGCATAAAAAACGCCGTTCCGAACGATATTTCAATCATTCTGAACAGCGCAGATATAAAGGCGGTTTTTGCAACCGGAACAACCGCAGCAAAGCTCTATAAAAAATTCATCGAACCGGAAACAGAAATCCCGGTTATTGCTCTTCCTTCAACAAGCCCGGCAAACGCAAAAGTTAAATTCGAGGAACTTTGCGAAGAATATAAAATCATATTGGAATATTTATAAAAAACCGGCGGTTCACAATGAACCGCCGGTTTTATTTTATTCTTTGATTTTTTCTGCGATTTTCTGAAGATCCTCAACGGAATCCGCAATGAAAGCGTTGCTTTCACCCGCAACGTTTTTGACTGCGGTAAGAAGATCTTTGTCTTTTCCGAGGATTACAAAAGTATCGAATCCGTCATCGATGGAAGCGGCAAGTGCTTCGTAGAAACGTACTGCGTTTACCTGCTGTTTTGCAAAATAATCGGAAGGAAGAGTCATAACGTCAACAAGTTTTCCATATAAAGTGGAGTACATCTTTGTGGAAAGGTCGCTGTGACGGATATTTCTCATAACGTCCTGAAGTTTTGAAACATAGGGGAAAACCATTACGGAATGGAGCGGAAGGGAATCCTTGAGTTTTACGGAATTTACTTTGTGTTTTGCAAGTTCCTTGAGAACAGCTTTAAGTCCTTCCTCATCGCCGATGATAACGGTCTGCTCCGGTGCTTCAACTGCGGTCATCTGGACAAAACCCGCAAGGCATTTATCGGAAGCAAGGCTTACGAATTCATGTTTTACATTGCGGAGGCGATAAGTATCGAGTTTGCCTGCGCCGACTGCTTCCTTTCTCATATCGCGGTAAGCATTGGCAACGGCAATTCCGTCCTCAAGGGAGAAAACTTTTCCGGCTGTCATTGCGGTGATTTCACCGGCGCTGTAACCGATGAATGCTTCCGGTGCGGGAAGAATTTCTTCCGCAGCTTTTGCAAGAGAAAGCTGATGAAGGAGCTGAAGCTGGAAGGAAACTTCCTCATCGGTAACTTCGGCAGCTCTTCCCTTTGCGGAAAGTTCCATAGCGTCAAATCCAAGAACCGCAGAAGCCTTTTCATAAATTTCCTTTACTCCATCGGAATATTCACAAATTCCCTTTCCCATTCCTGCATGGGAACAGCCGTAGCCGGGGAATACAAAAGCAATTTTTTTCAAGATATAATACCCTCCGTTAGCAATAATGCAGAATAATACAGATACTAATATACCATAAATTTTGACGATTTCAAGATTAAACCCAAAACTTGAAAGAAATTTATCCAAAAATCATTGACAACTTAAAATGTTTTATATATTATATTTAAAGGCAAAAATAAACGGTTTAAAATTAAAGTCCGTTTTTAATTTTAGGAGGTAATTTTCAATGGTATTTGAAAAAGTAAGAGAAATTCTTTGCGATCAGCTTGATATCGATCCCGATGAAATCACCCTTGATACCAACATCATTGATGATCTCGGAGCAGATTCCCTTGACCTTGTGGACTTTGTAATGTCCCTTGAAGATGAATTCGACAAAGAAATTCCCGACGAGGATGTTGAAAACATCAAAACCATCGGCGATATCGTTTCTTACATCGAGAATTCCCTTTAATTTCGATAATTCAAAAAATATTGGAAATGAAGATCGCGGAACTAACTGTTCCGCTATTTTCGTTTATGCCAGCAAGGAGTTGTAAAAAATGGCAGACCAGAAAAAAATGGTAGAGGCGATAACCTCCATGGAGGATGACTTCGCCCAGTGGTACACCGACGTTGTTAAAAAAGCCGAACTTATCGACTATTCCAGCGTCCGCGGATGCATGGTCCTCCGCCCTTACGGATACGCAATCTGGGAAAATATCCAGAAACTTTTTGATGCACGTTTTAAAGCTACCGGCCACGAAAACGTCTATATGCCCATGTTCATTCCCGAAAGCCTTCTTCAGAAAGAAAAAGATCATATCGAAGGCTTTGCTCCGGAAGTTGCATGGATCACCATGGGCGGCGGCGAACAGCTTCAGGAAAGAATGTGTGTCCGCCCCACTTCCGAAACCCTTTTCTGCGATCACTACGCACACGTAATCAAATCTTACCGCGACCTTCCGAAACTTTATAACCAGTGGTGCAGCGTTGTTCGCTGGGAAAAGACCACCCGTCCTTTCCTTCGTTCAATGGAATTCCTTTGGCAGGAAGGCCACACCATGCACGAAACCGCAGAGGAAGCAATCGCCGAAACCGAACAGATGCTCAATATCTATGCTGACGTTTGTGAAAAGAACTTTGCTATCCCGATGATCAAAGGCCAGAAAACCGAAAAAGAAAAATTCGCAGGCGCAGAAGCAACCTATACCATCGAAGCTATGATGCATGACGGTAAAGCTCTTCAGTCCGGAACTTCCCATTTCTTCGGCGACGGCTTTGCAAAAGCTTTTGAAGTTCAGTTCACCGGACGTGACAACCAGCTTCACACCCCGTTTGAAACTTCCTGGGGCGTTTCCACCCGTCTTATCGGTGCTATCATCATGACCCACGGCGACAACAACGGTCTTGTTCTTCCTCCCGATGTTGCTCCTATCCAGGTTGTAATCGTTCCCGCACAGCAGCATAAAGAAGGTGTTCTTGATGCCGCAAATGCAGTTAAAGAACGTCTTGCAAAATTCTGCCGCGTAAAACTTGATGACAGTGAACAGACCCCCGGTTGGAAATTCGCTGAATATGAAATGAAAGGTGTTCCGGTCCGTCTTGAAATCGGACCCCGCGATATCGCAAACAACCAGTGCGTTCTTGTTCGCCGTGACAACCGCGAAAAATATTTCGTATCTCTTGACGAACTTGAAACCAAGATTCCCGAAATCCTCGGACTTGTTCGTGACGGTCTTTATGAGCGCGCTCTTGAAAACAGAGAAAACCGCACTTTCACCGCTCATGATCTTGACGAATTCATCAAAATCGCCAACAGCGGCAACTGCTTCATCAAATCCATGTGGTGCGGCGACCGCGAATGTGAAGAAAAACTCAAAGAGGTTGCAGGCGTGTCTTCCCGCTGCATGCCTTTCGAGCAGGAACACATCGGCGACGTTTGTCCCGTTTGCGGAAAACCCGCAACCAAAATGGTATATTGGGGCAAAGCATATTAATAAAATTTATGCAAATAAAAACGGCACGCATTGCGTGCCGTTTTTTGTTTTGCGGTAATCTTAAGTTCCGGAGCATGATTATTTTTCTATCTCATAAGGCCAATGGATTATTCCGCCGAATTCATAAATTTCAGTATATCCGAGCGAGGCAAGATCCTTTGCTGCGGTTTTGCTTCTGTTTCCGCTTCTGCAATAGACAAAAAGCGGAACATCTTTTTCCGGAATCTTCGCTTCGGCTTTTTCAAGGATTTCGTTATGCGGAATAACAATTGCGCCCGGGATATGTCCTTCAAGAAATTCTTCTTCACTTCTTGCATCAAGAAGAACAAATTTTTCAAAAGTTTCCATCAATTCCTTTGCTTTTTCTGCATTTATGTTCATATAAACACTTTCCTTTTTTTCGAAGCTTCAGCCGGAAATTGCAACAAGGAAAACCAAAGCGGCAACAACCGAAACTATTCTTCTTTTTATCATTCTGATATACATAAACCGATTCTCCTTTCCGGCTTTCTGTTTGACATAATCTGAAAATTGGGATATATTATTTTTATACTTTATTATAATGATAAAACTTTTCAAAGGAGCGAACGATATGCCCTGTGAAAAATGCCATCTGTTGATGAAACAATCCTTTCCGTTCTGGGAAAACCTTTCGGAATCCGACAAAGCCGACCTTATGAACGGTGCAGGCTGCGCCGAATTCAAAAAAGGACAGAACATACATAACGGAACCGTATGTACAGGAATAATTTTTGTGAAAACCGGCTGTCTCCGTGTCTATATGCTTTCAGAAGAGGGTAAGGAAATAACACTGTACCGTATCTTCGCCGGAGACGTATGCGTTCTTTCTGCTTCCTGTATTCTTGATTCCATCACCTTCGATGTTCAGGTCGATGCCGAAGAGGACAGCCGCTGCTGCATTTTAAGCCCCGGTTCTTTTCTTCGGGTTTCGGAACGGAAACCCGAAATGAAAAATTTTCTTCTCGAAAAAACAGTCAGCCGTTTTTCCGACGTTATGTGGGTCATGCAGCAGATCCTCTTTATGAGCTTTGACAAGCGCCTTGCGATTTTTCTTCTTTCCGAAGCGGAAAAAGAAAAAAGTTCCGAAATAAAGCTAACTCATGAACAGATCGCAAAATATATGGGCTCCGCAAGAGAAGTTGTATCACGCATGCTTAAATATTTTTCATCCGAGGGTTACGTTGAACTTTCCCGCGGCGGCGTTACAATAACCGATTACGATGCTCTTGACCGTTTAGCCCTTTGAAAATTCAACAACTCTTTCCTTCGGACGAAAACCGACCATTGAATCAACGGCCTTTCCGTCGCGGAAAAGAACAAGAGCCGGAATGCTCATAATACCGTAATGGGCGGCAAGTTCCTTTTCTTCGTCAACGTTTACTTTTCCGAAGGAAACGCCTTCAATCTCTTCGGCGACCTGGTCAACCACCGGAGAAAGCATTCTGCAGGGACCGCACCACGGTGCCCAAAAATCGACTACGACCGGGTTTTCGTTTTTAATAACGTTTTCTTCAAAATTTTCTTTATTTAAAACTTTAACTGACATGATTTTCAATCCTTTCGGTTATTAATTTGTTTTCGTTGATGTTAGTATAACCTAACCGAAGAATAATTTCCGTGACTTCGTCACATTAAAAAACACTTTTGAAAAAATTTCAAAAGTGTTTTTTCTTTTTTGTAATAAGTTTTTTTAAATCGCATATTTTAAACAAAAGGCGGTGATGTAAAACGGAAAAACTTTCAGAAATAATATGGGGACCCGCTCTTCTTATTCTTGTTCTTGGAACGGGATTTTTTCTTACCGCCGCAAGCGGATTTTTCCCAATCAGCAAAGTCGGTTTAATTTTAAAAAATACCTTCGGGAAAATTTTCAGGGATAAAAGTGCTTTTTGCGCAACAGCAACCGCTCTTGGCGCAACTGTCGGAACAGGAAATATCATCGGCGTTTCCGCCGCAATTTCCGTCGGCGGAGCAGGCGCGGTTTTCTGGATGTGGGTCGGTGCGTTCTTTGGGATGATGCTTAAATTTGCGGAAGCCGCCCTTGCTGTAAAATATAAAGGCGGCGCAATGCTCTATATCGAAAAAGCCTTCGGCGGAAGATTTTTCGGAATTCTCTGGTGCGTTTGCTGTCTGCTCGCTTCTTTCGGCGGAGGAAATATGATACAAACCAACGCCGCCGGAGCGATTTTTGAAAGATCTTTCGGAATTTCGCCGGTTTTCATCGGCCTTGCCATATCCGTTCTGACCGCCGCCATTCTTTTTTGCGGCGCAAATACTGTTTTGAAAACCTCTTCCCTGCTTGTTCCGGCAATGGCGGTGATTTATGTTTTCGGCTGTTTTGGGGTTCTTTTTATTTTTCGGGAAAATATCGTTCCTGCCTTCAAAAATATTTTTGAATCCGCTTTTGAACCTGTTTCCGCCGCCGGCGGTTTAAGCGGACTTTTGATTTCAAAAGCTCTCCGTACCGGAATTTCAAAGGGCACTTTTACCCACGAAGCGGGAATGGGTTCCGCTTCCCTTGCGCATTCCGAAAGCGGAGAAAATCCTTTTACCCAGGGATGCTGGGGAATCATCGAGGTTTTCATTGATACTATTTTTGTCTGCAGTCTTACGGCATTGGTGATTCTTTGTTCGGGATTTTCTTCCGCTGAAGGGGTTTTCAGTTCCTGTTTTGGGAAACCCGGCGATGTTTTTCTTTCGGTTTCAATGTTCCTTTTTGCTCTTGCGGCGGTTATCGGCTGGGCTTTTTACGGAGAAAAAGCCCTTGGATATATTACAAAAAGTAGAAAAACGACTTTTTTATACAGAATTCTGTTCTGTTTTGCCGCAATAATCGGTTCGTTTACCAAGCTTCCGCTTATCTGGAGCATAACCGACATCTTCAACGGACTTATGATTTTTCCGAACCTTGCGGCGATCATAATTCTTTCGCCGGAGATATTGAAAATTGCAAAAAAGAAGGAACACCGGTAGGTGCTCCTTCTTTTTATTTGAAAAAATAATCTCCCGCCAAAAAACTTTTGTTTGTTCCGTCTTCAAGAATTACCATAATTTCCGTTTCAGGAGTTATGGTTCCTTCAAAATTTTTAAAATTAATCTGCCTAAATTTTTCGCTTATTTTTTTGCCGTTTTCATCAACGAACCATATTCCCTCTTCACAAACTTTGCCGTTTTCATCATAACAGACAACCTCCGCCAATTCACCGAAACAATAGGCAACCCCGATATAGGAATCCTCATAAATATAATCCGCAATATAGTTGAATTCGGAAGTTAAAAGATTCATGTTTTCGTCATAGAGATATTCTCTTGCTGTTTCCGCCGCCTGCATAACTCCGTCAAAAGCGGCAATTTTGTTGCCAAAAACATTTGTTATCTGGCAATAAACCGGTTCCAAAAGAATGTCTCCGTCTTTATCTTCAAGACCCACTCCTCGAAAACCATATGTGAAATATTGAGCCGTTTTTATATATTCCCCAAATTCCTCTTTGCTTTTTTCATATTTCCACAAAAGCTCATAAACACCGTTTTCGTTCTTTTCGTAACGGTAGGAATCACCGTTATATGAACATTCTATAACGCAGTAATGCTTCCATATTTCCGGAGATATGCCTTCAAGGTTGCTGTAACAATATTCGGTATAACTTTCAACCGGATGATCTATTGCCGGAGTTCCATCCTTAAATTCTATATAATATAGTTCATTTGGAACCTCAACATAGACGTTGGAAGGTGTTTTTCCGTGAATATTGCCCTTTACCGACATCCTTGTTCCTTCGGTAACTTCGCGGATAACAAGTTCTTCGGAATGGTCTTCCTCTATCATGCTGTCATTTTCCGAAGTTTTGATTCCCGAACTTTCCGAAATTTCCGCTTCATTCTGCGGTTCTTCAATTTCCGTCTGCACTCCGCAGGCGCAGAGCATAAGCAAGGCCAAAATCAATGCAAGCAGTTTTTTCATTAAAAGCACCTCCAGAAAATTATTTTTTAAAATATCCTTTTATATCCGCATCTCCCCAGATTTCCGCAATGCGCTCCTCAGAACCGTATGCGGCAATAAAATCGTCATAGGTAAGTCCGTAATATTCGATATAATTATAGATATTTATAACGCATTCTTCCTCTTCGGAATAAAGAGTATCGGTATATTCATCGAAATTGAGATATGCTTCGGAATGACTTTCGGCATATTTCTTTGCAAACTCTTCGGAATTTATATATCTTATTATTTCAATATCAATATAGTGTGCCTGCCTGTTATGGGAACAGTTGTTTGAAGGAAGCCCCAGTTCGCTGCCTTTTTCATATATTACATTTTTTCCGCCGCTTTCAAAATAAACCGAAACTCTGTTATCGTAGATTTTTATTTCGTATATCACAGATATTCTTTCGCGGTGTTCTCTGCGGTCAAAATTATCTATCCAATATTCTGTATATATCCAGCTTCCTTCATCTTCGGAATACGAGATTCGATACAGTTTCCATGTGGTTCCCAAACCTGCGATATAAAACACTTTTTCTGCGTTTTGCGGATATTCTTCGGCAAATGAAAGAAGATTTTCGTATCCGATACATTCTTCTGCTCCGTAAAAAGCATATCCTTTGTTCAGCATTTCTTCTGAAGGATTTTCAGAGGTCCAAAGAAGCTCCATAAGATTTTCTGTTTCCGGATCAAAAAGATGTTCCTGTTCATCTTTTTCTTCATCATTGGAGGAAATTTCCGCTTCATTCTGCGGTTCTTCAATTTCGCTTTGCGGATTTTCTCCGCAGGAGGAAAACAAAAGAATCACCGCCAAAAGAAAAATTGCAGTTTTGGATAATTTTTTCATTATAATTCCTCCCTTCTATTATATTAGTGTAAAAAAATCCCGGTTTTGTTGCAGCAATCAAATAATTTTTTACAAAAAAATCCCGCTCATTTCTGAACGGGATTTTTGAATGGATTATTTTGCGTTGTAGAAAGCTTCGGAAGCTTTGTGCATCATATAGATATCGATTTTGGTTGCGATTTCCATCGGTGCGTGCATGGAAAGAAGCGGAACGCCAACGTCAATGGTATCTACCTGGAGGCGGGAGATGTATTTTGCAACGGTGCCGCCGCCGCCTTCGTTGACTTTACCGAGTTCTCCGGTCTGCCAGACAACGTTTGCGCTGTCGAAGATATCGCGGACTTCTGCACAGAATTCTGCAGGGCAGTCGTTGGTGGAATATTTGCCGCCGGAACCGGTATATTTGGTAACAACGATACCGTAGTTGAGGTATGCTGCGTTCATTTTTTCATGTACCTGGGGGAAAGTCGGGTCAACAGCTGCGTTTACGTCTGCGGAAATGCATTTGCTGTTTTCAAGAATGGTATGTCCTGCAACGCCATAGGGACGTCCAAGATCTTCAGCAAAATATGCAAGCATTTTGCTGTTCATACCGGTAGGACCGTCGGAACCGGTTTCTTCTTTGTCTGCAAAGCAGGCAACAGCGGTATATTCCGGATCGGAAGCGAGAATACCGGTGAGTTCGCCGTATGCACAGACTCTGTCGTCATGACCGTAAGCGCCGATAAGGCCGCGGTCAAAACCGATATCTCTTGCTTTTCCAGCGGGAACAATGGTGAGTTCAGCGGACTGGAAATCCTCTTCGATGATTCCGTATTTTTCAAAAAGGATGGAAGCGATGTTGAGTTTTACTTTTTCGCTTACTTCGTCGTCACGGAAAGGCATGGAACCGACAAGGATGTTGAGTTCTTCGCCTTTGATTCCGTCGCCGAGTTTTCTGTCCATCTGTTCTTTTGCAAGATGAGGAAGAAGATCGGAAACGCAGAAGATGGGTTCGTCTTCGTTTTCGCCAACGGTTACGGTAACGGAAGTTCCGTCTTTTCTGATTACAACGCCATGGAGAGCAAGCGGAATTGCGGTCCACTGATATCTTTTGATTCCGCCGTAATAGTGGGTTTTGAAAAGAGCAAGCTCCTGGTCCTCATAAAGAGGGTTGGGTTTAAGGTCAAGGCGAGGAGAATCGATATGAGCAGCTGCAATATGCATACCTTCCTCAATGGGTTTTCTGCCGATTTTTGCGAACATGAATGCTTTGTTGCGGTTATTTACGTAAACTTTGTCTCCGGCAACATATTTTTTGCCCGGTTCAAAAGGAACAAATCCTTCTTTTTCAAGAACCGGAATTACCCAATCGATAAATTCACGTTCGGTTTTGCAGGTGCTGATAAAATCTTTGTAAGGTTCGCAATAATCAAAAGCGGCTTTGATTTCCTCTTCAGAAAGTGTGGAACCTGCATTTTTGGGGCTTCTGAAAAGCTTTTCTTTAAGAAGCTGGCCTGCGGATTTTTCTTTTTCGCTCATGTTTTTTCTCCTTTTCTATGTAAGATTTTTATTGGTTTATTAAAAAATCAGTCAAAACCGTAAATTCTTTTGTAATCTTCCCGATATTTGCTGACTTTTTCACGGTAATTTGAAGTTTCCTCATAAGGAATTTTATCAAGAGTTTTTCCGTCCAAAGAATATTCCGGATCCTGAAGCCATTTTTTAACGGCGTTGGGTCCTGCGTTATAGGCGGCATAGGCGGTTTCCCAATTTTCAAAAAGTCCGTAATGATAGGAAAGAAGCCAGACCCCATAATCGATATTCATTTCCGGAACATACATATCATCCCAGGCTGCGCCGGTTGCGCCCCGGTAATAATCTATCCATTCATACGCATCTTTTGTTATCTGCATAAGTCCCCGGGCGCCGACCCAGCTTTCAGCATCCGGATCAAAATTGCTTTCGGTGCGGATCACCGCATATATTACGGAAAGCGGAACCCCGTATTCCGCGGATTTTTCTTCAACAATTTCGCTGTATCCGGTAGGGTACGCCCAATGCTCAAGGAGCTTTGCGCTTTTGTTCATCATAGCGCCGGCAAAAACCAGAAACGCCACAACCAAAAGCCCGAGAACCGCATTTTTTATAACTTTTCCCAAAACAAATCCTCCGAAAAAGTTTTATTTTTTATTAAGCATGTTTTTGAGCACCGAGTTTACTCCACGTTCAAGTTCCGCCGGTGTGCTGTCGTTTTTTATTACAAAATCGGAATTGCTGACGTAAAATTCCTCCGGTTTCTGTGCCGAAACACGTCTTTCGGCATCCGCTTTTGAAATTCCGTCGCGCTTTATTATACGGGTTATTCTTGTTTCTTCCTCCGCAACAACGGAAATGAGCACGTCGCACATCCTTCCGCATCCGCTTTCAATAACCGTTGCTCCGTCAATAACAACCTTTTCGCAGCCTTTGGCGATATATCCGAGCACCTCATGCTCGATAGCATTAAGAATATACGGAAATATGATTTTGTTAAGTGCCGCAAGCTCCTTAGGGTCAGAAAACACCCGTTTTCCCAGTGCCTTGCGGTTGATTTTTCCTTTTTCGTCGAGCACAAGGCAGGAAAAGTGGCTTACAATATCATAAATACAGTCAAGGTTGCTGTCAGTTATATCATGCGCAACGCTGTCCGCATCTATAACCGCCGCACCTTTGCTCTTAAGGATCTCCCTTACTGTGCTTTTTCCGGCACCGGTTTGTCCGGTAAGGCCTATGACATTCGCCATTTCTGTCTCTCCCTTTTTGTGTCGTGCTCAAAGTTCAATAACGTCAAAACCCGCCGCTCTTATAAGACGGTTATAGACCGCAAGACCGATTCCCGTAACTTTCGGCGAATGGGCAAAAACCCTTTTTGCGCCGCTTTCATCTATTATGCGAAGCGCATCAAAGATATGTTCTGCCTGCTGTGCATCCGAAAATTCAGAACCGTAGCAAACGGTGCTCACGGAAATATTTTCCGCTTCTTCATCAAAGCAAAGAGCGAAAACTCCTTCTTCCGCGTGCTCGTTCACGAATTTTATATAGTCTTCCGAGCTTGCTTTTATAAGGGTAACCTGCGCCTTCGGCGCATAATGTTTATATTTCATTCCCGGAGAAAGGACTTTTTCGCCTTCCTCAAGTTTTTCGAGCACCGCATGGGAAATTTCCACCTCACCAAGGGTATCACGCAGCTGCTCAAGGGTTACGTAACCCGGTCGAAGAAGAACCGGTTTTTCTCCCGCAAAGGAGATTATGGTGGATTCAACTCCCACAGAGGAAGCTCCGCCGTCGATTATTGCGTCAACTCTTCCCATAAGGTCATGGACGCAATGTTCAAAGCTGGTCGGGCTCGGGCTTCCGGAAAGGTTTGCTGAAGGCGCCGCAAGGGGGATCCCCGCGGTTTCAATAATTTTTCTCGCAACCGGATGCGCCGGAAAACGCACCGCAACTGAAGGGAGGTTTGCGCTTGTTACGTCCGGGATTTTTTCGCTTTTTTTCATAATCATGGTAAGAGGACCGGGCCAGAATTTTCCCGCAAGTAGTTTTGCTCCTTCCGGGAATTCCGCAACAATCTCCTCAAACATTTCCAAATCGGAAATATGGACGATCAGAGGGTTGTCCCCGGGACGGCCCTTTGCCTTAAAAATATTGGAGCAGGCCTTTTCGTCAAAAGCATTTGCCGCAAGGCCGTAAACCGTTTCCGTCGGAATTGCGACAAGACCGCCGTTTTTTAAAATATTCGCGACGGCTTCGATCGAGCCTTCGTTTTTTGCATCAAAAAGCAAAGTTTCCATCAGTTTTCTTTCAATCCTCTTCTCCGCGGAGTTTTTCCGCCTGGTCATGCGCCCTCAAAGGGTCTATAAGTTCATCAAGTCCGCCGTTCATAACGGAATCGATTTTATAAAGTGTAAGCCCGATCCTGTGGTCGGTAACTCTTCCCTGGGGGAAGTTATAGGTTCGGATTCGCTCGCTTCTGTCGCCGCTTCCGACCTGGGCTTTTCTGTCAGCGGCGCGGCTTTCGTCCGCTGCGCGCTGTTTTTGCTCATAAAGGCGGCTGCGGAGCACCTTCATGGCTTTATCCTTGTTTTTATACTGGCTTCGCTCATCCTGACATTCAACGACCATTCCCGTCGGGATATGGGTGATTCGGATTGCGGAGCTTGTTTTGTTGATATGCTGTCCGCCTGCGCCGCTTGAGCGGAAAGTATCTATTTTAAGGTCATTCGGGTCGATTTCAATTTCGACGTTTTCCGCTTCAGGAAGGACCGCAACGGTAACAGCCGAAGTCTGGATCTTGCCCTGGGAATCCGTTACGGGAACACGCTGAACACGGTGGGTTCCGCTTTCAAAACGGAATCTTCCGAAAACGCCTTCACCCTCAACGGAATATGAAATTTCCTTGTAACCGCCAAGTTCCGTTGCGTTTGCATAGATAACTTCCGTTTTCCATCCTTTGGAATCCGCATACATGGAATAGGTGCGATAAAGATCCGCTGCAAAAAGAGCAGCTTCTTCGCCGCCGGTTCCGCTTCGGATCTCCATGATTACGGAACGGTCCTCATCCGGATCTTTCGGAAGAAGCAAAATTTTAAGTTCTTCCGAACAGCTTTCCATAAGGTTTTTGCTTTCTTCAAGCTGTTCTTTCGCCATATCGCGAAGTTCCCTGTCGGTTTCTTCCGCAAGAATCGATTCAGCTTCCTCAAAATGGGCTTTTGCTTCTTTATATTCCCGGTATTTTTCTGCAACCGGGGTAAGTTCCCTGTGGTCCTTCAGAAGCTGAGTGTAAAGCTCGTTATTATTGATAACTTCCGGTTCATAAAGCCGAAGACCAGCCTGGCGCCAGCGTCTTTCGATATCCTCAAGTTTATCAAACATCGGCGCCCTCCCGGATTATTTGTTTAATGTTTTTTTCTGCTTTGCTTCGGGGAACTTCAACCTCGTGGCCGCATTTTTCGCACCGAAGCTTAAAATCCATTCCGGAGCGCAGAACAACAAACCTTGCGCCGCCGCAGGGATGATTTTTCTTCATTAAAAGTATATCTCCGATTTTAACGTCCATAAAACGCGCTCCTTTCTAAAAATAATTATATTTTCTTAATTTATTAATATAACATAATAAAGCAAATTTTGCAACAGAGCGGTTTTTTCTCTCCCTTATTTTGAAGCATTTCAAATCCCGATATCAACATTTTTACAAATCATTGCAATAAACATCGCGGTATGTTAAAGTAAAGTCAGCGAAAACAAAATTTTCAATCGGCAGACATTGTTTTTTTCGGGAGATGGCATATATGAGAAAAAACGTAATCATCACAGGCGCAACGGACGGAATCGGAAAATCACTTGCAATTTTATTGTCCAAAGAATATAACCTTGCTCTTTGCGGAAGAAACGAAGATAAAATGAAACAGTTATTACAGGAACTGGATGGTTGCCACGTTTATGCGGAATGCTTTGATATTACGGACGGAGAAAGACGCCGCAGTTTTTGCGAACACGTAAAAAAAGAATTCGATACCGTCGACGTTCTTATCAACAACGCAGGCGCCAACACAAAAAAGGATAAAATTGCGGATATAGATCTGGAAGATCTGCGATATATGTTTGAACTTAACTGTGTCAGTGCCGTCGGAATGATTCAGGAAATTTATCCGCTTATGGCCGCAAAAAAACGCGGCTTATTTGTCAATATCCTCAGCAGCTGCTGCCTTTTCAGCAATCCCATGACGGGAAGTTACAGCGCCTCCAAAGATGCCATGGAAGGAATCAGCAAAATCCTTACCAAAGAAGCAAAAGCGGATAATATCGGAGTCTGCAACGTATATCCCGGCGGGGTTGACACTAATTTCAGAGCGGCGGCAAACAGTAATTATCTTAAACCCGAAACCGTGGCCAAAATGATCAAAAACTGTATTGAAATTGAAGAAGGCTGTGTACATGACATTGTGATAAGACCTTTTATCGAAGATAATATGGCATAAATTTTTAGTTTTATAAAACGACAATTCATTTTTTCAGTTGTCAAAAGGCTCCGTTTTAAAAACGGAGCCTTTTTAATATTGTGGCGGACGGATTTTTGAAATATCCGTTTTCTGTCTTTAACGGAAACGGATGACTTTGCTTTCATATTTCCGTAAGTTTCTGAATATAGATATTCCATAAAATTTTTTGGAGGAAAACGAAATGACGGAATATCTGCCGGAAGGCTATCTTATAGAAACCGCAAAAAACAAAGCCGCTCTTGAAAGCATCGAAAAGCTCCGGGAAGCCATGAAAAACCGGACAATTCTTGAAGCCCGGGCGGTGGTATGCACTTCAAAACACGACCTTATTCTTGAGCTGGGCTCAATCCGCGGAATAATTCCCCGAAGCGAAGGGGCAATCGGAATCGAAAGCGGAGAAACAAGGGATATTGCCCTTATTTCCCGGGTCAACAAACCGGTTTGCTTTATCATAACCGATTTTGAAAAGGATAAAAACGGCCGCCTTACCGCGATCTGTTCAAGAAAAGCCGTTCAGGAAGAATGTACCGCAAATTATCTTGATAAGCTTGTTCCCGGCGACGTTATCCCGGCGGTTGTTACCCATATGGAAAATTTCGGCTGTTTCGCTGATATCGGCTGCGGAATTTCTTCCCTTCTTCCCATCGACGCCATAAGCGTTTCGCGAATAAGCCATCCTTCGGACAGATTCAGAAGCGGGCAGGAAATTTTTGCCGTCGTTTCCGGAAGGGATCCTTCCGGAAGGATCTGTATTTCTCACAAGGAACTTCTCGGAACATGGGAAGAAAACGCCGCAGATTTTTCCCCTGGCGAAACCGTTGCCGGGATAATCCGCTCTGTTGAAGATTACGGGGTTTTTGTGGAGCTTGCTCCGAATCTTGCCGGCCTTGCGGAAAGCTGCCCAAGGCTTGTTCCCGGACAGCAAGCCTGTGTATATATAAAAAGCCTTATCCCCGAAAAAATGAAGATAAAGCTTATAATCGTTGATTCTTTTGACTGCGATTCTCTTCCTGCGCCTTTGAAATATTTTATCACCAAAGGTCATCTTGATTTTTGGCGCTATTCACCGGAAACCTGCCATAAAGAAATTTCAGCCTCTTTCCGCTAAAATCTTGCGGCTTATCATCGCCATTATTCCCGGGATCTTTCTTTCCCAGAATTCTGTTCCGTTATAGCATACATTTACGCCGGAAACGGTTTTTCCGTGATAATATTTTCCGTCTTCGGAAAGATAATGCTCCGCAATTTTTGAAGCGACAAAATCGATACACTCCTCCTTGCTTTCAAAACTCTTTCCGCTCCAGCCGAAAATATTGTTCGGACGAAAACAATATCTTCCCCATCCGGATTCAAGCGCGGCCACGGCGCAGAGGAAAAGGGCATTCACCCCATATTTTTCTTCTGCGGCAGCAAATTCTTCCGCATACTGAACAAGTTCGCCACGAAGACCGACAGAAAGTTCCTCCGGGGAAAATCCGCACGGCACCGTAAGGTCCGTTCCATAAAAATCCTTGCCCGAAATCGCAAAGGTTTCCGTTCCGGTAATAAAAAATGAAAACAATATCAAAACAGCAATAATTTTTTTCATAAAAAGCTCCGTTCTTTTCTGATTTTTTTGCTTTGAAGCAATTAAAGCATTGGAAGAAAACGGAGCTTTTATTCAGTTTTAAAAAACAACCGGCTGAATCTGTTTTCCGAAAAGAGCCTCTTCAACCGCTTCCGCGCTTTTTTCAAAATGCGCAACCATAGAAGCGGGCTTTCCTTTTGGAGAATCCTGCCCCATCGGAACAAAATATATGTTTTTCGCATTCATAAGAGTTCCTATGTTCCTTGCGGAAGCCCCGAGAGCATCGTTTGTCGAAACCGCAATAACAAGCGGTCTTCCGTTCCTCAGATGAGCTTTTGCCGCCATTGTCACCGCCGTATCGGTTATTCCGTTTGCGAGCTTTCCAAGTGTGTTTCCGGTGCATGGTTCGATAAGGAGAACGTCCAGAAGAGCTTTCGGTCCGATAGGTTCCGCACCGGCAATGGTGGTAATGGGTTCTTTTCCGCAGATTTCAGTTATTCTTTTAATAAAATCCTCCGCCCTTCCGAAACGGCTGTCTGTCGATGAAGCGCCTTCCGACATGATCGGAGTTATATCATAGATCTGTGCGAGTTTTTCCATTTCAGCAAGAACTTTTTCAAATGTGCAGAAAGAACCGCAAACAGCAAAACCAAGACGTTTTTTATTGATCATCCATATCCTCCTTTTCTGAAAGAAAATTGAGCACGGTTTCCTTAAGGATCTCTCCGGCAGTTTTCGGCGCAAATTTTCCCGGAAGCCCAAGGGCCTTTTTTGCGGTTATTCCAAGTTCCTCCGCCGCGGAAAAATCCGTTCCGCAAGGTTCCGAAGCAAGGTCGATTATTATCGCGTTTCTGTCAGCGAGCATGAGTTTTTCTTTTGTGAGCACCATTGCCGGAACGGTGTTGAAAATCACTTTGAATTTCCCTATTTCCTCATCGATATGCCGGAATTCAAGGGGTTCCATACCTTCGCTCCGAATCCACGCAAGTTCGGAATACCGCCTTGCGGCAACGGTCACCTTTGCGTCAAGCGCCTTAAGAATTGCCGAGAGAAGCCTTCCTATCCTTCCGTGGCCAAGGATGAGCACCGGAACTGTGCTGATGGATTCCGCAAGTGTTTCCATCACTATTGCGGCGGCGGCTTCCGCAGTAAGGGCGGCGTTCCGCACCGCAAATTCTTCACGATAATAATAATCGAAGATCATAATTTTCTGTTTTTCTGCCGATAAAATAATTTCTTCCGGAATAATCCCGCCCATGAGCACCGAGCCTTCACTTAGATGCTCAACAATTTTTGAAATTTTTATTTTTTCTTTTGAAAGCGGTGCTTTCAAAAATCCTTCCCCATCCGAACAGGGCAAAGGCAAAATTACGTTTTTTGCTTTTTCAAATTCCTCAATATTATTTATAAGTTCCGCTTTTTCCGGAAGATCCGCCCCTTCAAGAGCAAAAATTTTCACTTCATGACCTTCCTTTATCAGAGCTTTTGCAAGATAGACCGACCGAAGGTCGCCGCCGGCTATATAAAACGAATTTTTCATTTTTTAAAACCTCCGATTTTTCGGTATGCCATATTTTATGCCGTTTTTTCCTTTGGGGTTACATTCACGGCTTTTTGCAAAAATTCATAATATACCATTGACCGAAAGGAGGTTTTACAATGTTTTTTGATGCCCTTGCTGTTCTTGTAATCACTTTTTTTGCTTCTCTCGGAATGGTGGAAGCTGCCGAATGGCTTTTGAAAAATCCTTTAAGGAAGAAAATCAGACACAAAATCTTTGTTGTTGCAAAAATCGCTTCCGTCCCGGAGGAGGATATCGAACCCGCTCTGCGCAGCATTCTTGCGGAAACGGACGGTTTGCACCGGGAGGTTTTTCTTGATTGCGAAGGGATTTCCGATAACGTTCTCAGAATTTGCGAACGGCTTGAACGCCGTTTTGACTGCAGCCTTTTCCGCGGCGAAGAAGAACTTATTTCAATGTTCCGCGAAGGTTTACACGAAGAGAAAAAAAAGCTATAATATACCTATAATCTAAAAGGACGGAGAAAGTGCATGCCCGATAAAAACGAAAAACAGGAACCCCAGCGCATAAGCGGCACCGTTGACGGAATCGTCGCTTATAAAGCAGAAAGCGGGTTTGTTGTATTTGATCTTGATATGCAGGGCGAGCTTGTCACAGTTGTTGGCGAGCTTGGCAAAGTTGAAGCCGGCAAGGAAGTTTCCCTCACCGGCACTTTCGCGTCCCATCCTACCTATGGAACCCAGTTCCGTGCTGACGTTTGCGAAAGACGCCTTCCCGCTTCCGCAACCGCGATCCGAAAATATCTTTCCGGAGGTTCGTTCAAAGGGGTCGGTCCCGCCATTGCAAAACGGATCGTTGAAGCTTTCGGAGAATACACCCTTGAGGTCATCGAAAACACCCCCCTTGAACTTGCAAGAATAAAAGGCGTTTCCGAAAAGCTTGCCCTTGAAATAAACTCGGAATATCTCCGTGCCTTCGGGGCGCGAAAAGTCATGACCGCTTTGCAGGAATTCGGGCTTTCCGCCGCGATTGCCGTACGCGCATGGAAAAAATGGGGAACAAACGCAAACGATTTTATAAAGGACAACCCCTATCTTCTCTGCGATCCTGAAATCGGCCTTGAATTTGCGGAAGCAGACGCGATTTTTATAAAAAAAGGCGATCCTCAGGATATCCGCCGCCTTAAGGCGGGAATCAAACACGTTCTTGTTCACAACCTCGATAACGGACACACCTGTCTTCCGGAAGAAAGCCATCTTGCCG
Organism: Oscillospiraceae bacterium; assembly: GCA_045636625.1. Taxonomy (GTDB): domain Bacteria; phylum Bacillota; class Clostridia; order Oscillospirales; family Ruminococcaceae; genus UMGS1668. The sequence goes on along the minus strand of JAZTXW010000085.1, from coordinate 2,258 downwards.
CTGCCGCAGGTCTTCTCGGCGAAGCGGATGAAATGGCAGATGCTCTTGAGGAACTTATCCGTAAAGAGGAACTTGACGAATATTACAGAAACGGAAGAAGATATATTTATCTTCCGGCGCTTTTTCTCGCTGAAACTTCCGCAGCGGGACGTCTTAAGATGATGCTTATGGGTTCGGAAGAAAAACCTTCCGCCGCACTTGATAGATCCATCGAACTTCTTGAGGAAGAACTTGGGATCGAATACGATTCTCTTCAGAAACGCGCTCTTCGGAACGCTGTTCAGAACCACGTTTTTGTTCTTACCGGCGGACCCGGAACCGGCAAGACCACAACTCTTAACGCGCTTATAAAACTTCTTGAACAGCAAGGCGACGAAGTCATGCTTGCTGCGCCGACCGGAAGAGCGGCAAAACGCCTTTCCGAACTTACCGGGCATGAAGCGAAAACCATACACCGCCTTCTGGAAGTTGATTATTCGGGAAACGAATTTGTTCCCGTTTTCCGCAGGAACGAAAAAAATCCGCTCAAATGCGATACTCTTATCGTGGATGAGATGTCCATGGTGGATACCCTTCTTTTCGATTCCCTTTTGCGGGCTCTTCCTTTCCACAGCCGCCTTGTTATGGTCGGCGACAGCGACCAGCTTCCTTCCGTCGGTGCCGGAAACATTCTTCATGACCTTCTCCGTTCGGACGTTCTTCCTTCCATAACGCTTGATACGATCTTCCGTCAGGCGGCGGAAAGCATGATCGTCACCAACGCGCACGATATAGTAAACGGTGAATACCCTTATCTTGAATCAAAGGACAATGACTTTTTCTTCCTTCCGCGGCAAACCGAAGCCGAATGCTGTTCTGCGGTATGCCAGCTTTGTGAAAAGCGTCTTCCCAAAGCCTATGGTTTTTCTCCCCTTTGGGATATCCAGGTGCTCTGTCCCGGAAAAAGAGGCGAAGCCGGAACATGGAACCTTAATATTGAACTTCAGAAACGCCTTAACCCTGCCGACGGAAAGAAAAAGGAATTCCGCCACGGCGGTCACCTTTTCCGCGAAGGCGACAAAGTAATGCAGACGAAAAACGATTATAACATGACCTGGTCGAAAGATGACGGCGAAATCGGAAGAGGGATTTTTAACGGCGATATCGGAATAATCGAAAAAATGGATCCCATCGGAAGAATGATGGCCATACGTTTTGATGACCGCGTTGCGGAATATCCTTATGACAGCGCCGGCGAACTTGACCATGCTTATGCCGTAACCGTCCACAAAAGCCAGGGCAGTGAATTCGAGGCGGTTATCCTTCCGCTTTTCGAGGCAAATTCCCGCCTTTACTACCGAAATCTGCTTTATACCGCCGTTACAAGGGCCAAAAAACTCCTTATAATCGTCGGAAGCGCAAAAGCAGTTATGACCATGGTGGACAATAACCGAAAAAGCGGAAGATTCACCAATCTTCGTTTTATGATAAAAGAATAATTTATGCTCTTTTGATTGACATAAGAGCAATTTGGATTTACACTATAGTTTAATACTAAAATAATAGGAGGGCTATAATGCCTGCTGATATCGCAATGGATTTAGGTACCACAAAAATAATTGTTTATGAAACAGACCGCGGAGTTGTTTTCCGTGAGCCGAACATTGTTGCCGTTAACAATCACACCGGTGAAGTTCTTGCCGTTGGTGAAAATGCTTTTAAAATGGTCGGAAGGACTCCCGGTTACATAACCGCAGTCAGCCCCATGGGCGGCGGCGTTATTTCTGACTATAACCTCACAAACGTACTTATCCGCCACGCTCTCAAAAGGGTCTGCGGCGACAGCTATCTCAAACCCAGAGTTGCAATCTGCGTTCCCTCAATAATCACCGACGTTGAACAGCGTGCAGTTGTTGATGCGGCCCTTGCCGCAGGCGCAAGAAAGGTTTTTCTTATCGAAGAACCCGTTGCAGCTGCAATGGGCGCAGGTCTTGATATTTCAAAGCCGGATGGAAGACTTATTGTTGATATCGGCGGTGGAACTTCCGACATTGCTCTTCTTTCTCTTTCCGGCGTTGTATGCAAACATTCCATAAAACTTGCGGGACAGCGTTTTGATGAAGAAATAATCCGCTATGTCCGCCTTCGTCACGGAATCCTTATAGGCGAAAGAATGGCTGAGGAAGTTAAGAAAAGCATCGGCACCTGCTGGAATAAGTCGGAGGCCAAGCGGTCTTAGGAAGACAACACATCACATCAACTCCTTGGGTCTCAGAAAG
>JAZTXW010000084.1:0-18679 GCA_045636625.1 Oscillospiraceae bacterium | reverse complement strand
AGTTTTCTTTTGATTTCTTCGGGGTGAGTCATCTGGGCAATAAGGCCGCGACGCTCAAGATCTTCATAAATAGTCATTTGAGTTTCCTCCATTTTATTTAAATCTTAATTTTTTGCAAAAATAAAACCCTCCGTCGGAATAAACCGACAGAGGGCGAATTAGCGCGGTACCACCTCTGGTTCGTCAGCAAAACTGACCTTAAAAACGCTGTAACCGGCGCACCGGATAAAACCTACTTTAACTTTCGGAATTATGGCTCGGGAATGTATTCACCGCTGTTCTGCCCGCTTTCTTGCACCGACCGAAAGCTCTCTTTGCCGCATGGAACAAGGTTACTTTTTTCCTTCATGGCTTTTTGCAATATGTTTGGATTATACCGCAATAAAACGGCTTTGTCAACCTTATTTTGAAAGCTCCAAAAGTTCTTCGGCGCTCTTTTTAAGCGCTTCTGTCATGGATCCGCCCATGATCCTCGCAAGTTCGTTTATCCTGCCATCTTTTCCAAGGCTTTCAACGGATGTAAAAGTTTTACCGCCTTCGGTACTTTTGGAAATAAGCATGTGGTTGTCAGCATAAGCAGCAACCTGTGCAAGGTGAGTTACGCAAATAATCTGGCGTCCGCCGGAAACCTGTTTGAGTTTTTGTCCGACTTTTTGAGCGGCAGAACCCGAAATTCCTGTATCGACTTCGTCAAAAATAAGCGTACCAACGTTATCCTTATCTGCAAGAACGTTCTTTATGCTGAGCATGATACGGGAAAGTTCGCCGCCGGAAGCAATTTTTGTAAGAGGTTTAAGAGGTTCTCCGGCGTTTGTAGCAATATAGAATTCAAGATTATCTTTTCCGGATTCTGCAAATTCAATTTCTTCAAAATGAACATTGAACCGTACGTTAGGCATATTAAGATAAGCAAGTTCTTCGGAAACTGCTTTTTCAAAAGCCTCAGCGGCTCTGTGACGCTTTTTGCAGAGGATATCAGCAAGTTTTGCGGTTTCTTCAAAAAGCTTTTTCTGCTCTTTCTGAAGCTTTTCAAGACGTTCTTCGGAAAACTCAATGTTTTCAAGTTCTGAAACAGCCTTGTTGTAATATTTAAACATTTCCTCAACGCTTCCGCCGTATTTGCGTTTAAGACGGAAAATCTGGTCAAGGCGACGCTCGGTTCGGTTCTGCAAAGCAGGGTCAAAATCAAGTTCATCGGCGTTTTCTTTTACGTCGTTCGCAAATTCCTCAAATTCATAGTACATTTCTTTGAATTTTTCGGAAAGACCTTCGTATTGAGGGAAAAATTCCGCAAGTCTTGCGCAATTTTCGATTGCGGTGGAAAGGCCTTCAAGAGCGCCTTCGTTTTCTCCGTTTCCATCAAGAGCACCGATTGTTTCGGAAATAAGTTCCATGATATTTTCCGCGCTTTTTATGCGTTTGCTGAGAGCGAGAAGTTCATCTTCTTCGCCTTCTTCAATTGAAGCGGCCTCAATCTCTCCGATTTGGAATTTGAGCATATCGATTCTTGCGGTTTTATCGGAATCATCATTGATGATTTTTTTAATTTCTCGCTCAACTGTACGAAGTTTTTTATAAGATTCACGGTATTCGGAAAGTTCTTTTTCTGTGTTTCCGAACGAATCGATATATCCAATGTGAAGTTCCGGGTTCTGCAATATAACGCTGTCATGCTGTCCGTGGACATCAATGAGCACGGAAGAAAGCTGTTTAAGTACTCCTGCCGTTGCGGGACGCATGTTGACTTTGCAAATGCTTTTTCCTTCGGAAGAAATTTCCCTGGAAATCATAAGTTCGTCTTCAATATCATATCCTAACTCGTCAAGAAGGCGTTCGGTTTCTTTGGAAATATCCGAAAAAACAGCGGAAACGATAGCCTTATCTGTTCCGGTTCTGACAAGATCTCGGCTTGTTCTTCCGCCGAGAACAGCGTTGATGGAGTCAATAAGGATGGATTTACCTGCACCTGTTTCACCGGTAAAAACGTTGAATCCGTTTTCAAAATCTATGGAAGCGCTTTCAATTACCGCAACGTTTTTTATAAAAAGCTGTGAAAGCATCGGGCAAATCCCCCTCCTTTCAGAAATAATTAGCCGATAAGTTTCTTTATGTTCTCAACAAGCGCAACAGCAAGTTTTTCGTCACGCATAAGTACAAAAATGGTATCATCGCCCGCAAGGGTTCCGACAACGCCTTCGTGATTCATTGCATCAAGAACGGCACATGCTGCATTTGCCATACCTGTATAGCATTTTATAACAATCATATTGTTTGCGTAATCAACGCTTTTTGCAGACTGATTAAAAACAGCATATTTTGTGCTGATATCGGAATTATTATCGTTGGAAGCCGGTGAATAGCGATATTTTCCGTCGCTGATCATTGTTTTCACAAGTCTTAATTCCTTGATATCGCGTGAAACCGTTGCCTGGGTTACATCAAAACCACTTTTGCGAAGATAAACAAGGAGATCTTCCTGAGTTGCAATATCTTTTTCGGAAATAAGTTCAAGAATTTTGGAATGACGTTTTGTTTTCATGATTCTGTCCCCTTTATCTTCTTTCTATAATTTTTTGGTTAAGAATTTCGTAAAATCCGCGACCTGACAAGTTGATAAACTTTACAGATTTTTCGGAGCATTTTACGGTTAATTTTTCGTCTTTATTAAGAGCAAAAACGTTTTCACCGTCAACAACAACATCAAGTTCTTTTTCTCCGCATACAAGAGAAGAACCTACGGTTATTACTTTTTCCGGCGAAAATACTACGGAGCAGGAAATAAGCGAATGCGGACAAACCGGAGTCATTATTATTGCATTGAGGTTTGTATCGAGCACAGGTCCTCCTGCGGACATTGAATAGGCGGTAGAACCGTCGGGAGTTGAAAGTACAATTCCGTCAGCTCTGTAACGGCAAACTTCATGTCCGTTACATTCGACAAAAAGTTCGGCAATTTTTCCCGGAACGGATTTGCTTACAAAAACATCGTTTATTGCAAGAGTTTTGTTTTCACCGCTTTCAATTTCAAGTACGGTTCTTCTTTCAATGGGACAGCCTTCTTTTATAAGTTTTTCAATTTCAAAGATGCTTTCTGCCTCAATATCGGAAAGAAAACCAAGTCTTCCGGCGTTTATTCCTATGATAGGTTTATCATATTTTACAGCCTGTTTTGCTGCGCGAAGAATCGTTCCGTCTCCTCCGACTATAAAAACTATATCAACATCGGGAAGAGCATTTTCCGGTTCGGAAAAATTTACGCCTGCAACGGAAATATATTCATTTGCTTTCGGAACCATATAGGTTTCTATTTTGTTTTTTAAAAGTATTTCAATAAGTTTTTCGGCACAGGGAAAAACATTCTCTCTTGTAAGGTTTGCAAAAACGAATGCTTTTGATTTCCCTTTTCGAAGCTTTATTTTTTCTTCTTTTTTCAATCCGGAAAAACCTCCTTTCCGTTTTCAGTCAAGTTCGCTGTGGGAAGATTCCACCAAAGTTTTGATTTCTTCGGAAGAAACAGAAAGTTCCGGCTCCTTTCTTGTGAGCACCATGAGATATTCTATATTGCCCTGGGGTCCTTTGATAGGAGAAAACTCAAGTCCTACAATTCCGAATCCTGCATTTTTTGCAAAACCGACTGCTCTTTCAAGAACTTCCATATGAGTTGCAGGATCGCGGACTACACCGTGTTTTCCAACCTTATCTTTTCCGGCTTCAAACTGCGGTTTGACAAGGCAGACCATCATCGCTTCTTCTGAAAGGAACGGAACAAGAACAGGAATTACAAGTCCAAGAGAAATAAAAGAAACGTCAATGCTGACAAAATCTACTGTATCCGGAACCTGTTCATTTGTGATATATCGAACGTTGGTACGTTCAAGGTTAACTACCCTTTCGTCCTGGCGAAGTTTCCAGGCAAGCTGACCATAACCGACATCGATGGAATATACTTTTGTTGCGCCTTTTTGAAGCATGCAATCGGTGAAACCGCCGGTGGAAGCGCCTACATCCATGCAAATTTTATTATCAAGTTTGAAACCGTAAAGTTCCATAGCCTTTTCAAGCTTAAGTCCCCCGCGGCTTACGTATTTAAGATTTTCTCCTCGGAATTCGATTTTATCCTCGGATGTAACCTGTTCACCTGCTTTATCGGCTTTCTGGTTATTTACATAAACCTGTCCGGCCATAATTGCTGCTTTTGCCTGTTCGCGGCTTTGAATTATTCCTCTTGCAACAAGTTCCGCATCAAGACGTTGTTTTTCGCTCATTTCAAAGCCTCCTTTATGGAAATTATCATAGATTTACGGTCAAGACCGTGAAGTTTTATTGCGTTTTCCGCTTTCATGTGCGGAACAAATCCGGAAACACAATGAATTTCATATTTTCCGTTGTAATCGGATTTGGTCAAAAGATTTCCGAAATGTTCGGCAATGCTTCCGTATTCAACAGATTCTTCAAAGAAAAATACGTTTTTATATTTTTTCGCAATTTCTATAAGTTCGTGCTCAATCGGGAAAATTTTTCCGATTTTCAACACAGAAGCACCGGTTTCCTCAGCAGCGAATGCCGCTTCAACAAAAAGTCTTCCGTATGTGACGATAAGACAATCGCTTTTTCCCTCAAAATAATCAAAATCGCCGTAATCTTTACGGAAATTTTTTGGAACTTCTTTTTCGGAATCTCTCGGATATCTTACCGCTTGGACCCCTTCAGCGGAGAATGCTTTTTTAAAATCGTTTTTAAGTTCCGAATAATCAGCGGGAGAATAAACGGTGACTCCGGGAATGGTTGTGAGGATAGGAACATCAAAAGTTCCCTGGTGAGTTTCACCGTCTCCGCCGACTATGCCGGCGCGGTCAATACCCAGAACAACGTGCTTCGGTTCAATTGAAGCATCATGAAGAATCTGGTCATAAGCACGCTGGAGAAAGGTTGAATAAACCGCAAAAACAGGTTTCATTCCGCCGGCAGCAAGTCCTGCAGCAAAAGTCATAGCATGCTCTTCGGCAATTCCGACATCGAAGAAACGTTCTTTATATTTTTCGGAAAAATTTTTCAAACCTGTTCCGTCGGTCATTGCTGCTGTTATGGCACAAATTTTCTCGTCATTTTCAGCTAATTCACAAAGAATCGATCCGAATTCGGAAGAAAAAGAATCTTTGCTTTCTTTTTTCAGTTCTCCGTTTTCTTTATAAAAAGGAGCCACGCCGTGGAATTTTGAAGGATTTTTTTCTGCGGGTCCATATCCTCTGCCTTTAACAGTGTTTACATGAACAAGGACCGGTCTTTTTATCTGTTTTGCTCTGCGGAATGTTCTTATGAGCACGGCAATATCGTGTCCGTCGGCTGGACCGAGATAAGTGAATCCGAAATGCTCAAAGGTGTTACTGGAATAGAAAACATCTTTAAAAAATGTTTTGATTGAACGCAGAATGCTGAAAACACCTTTGCCGATAAAAGGTATTTTAAGCAAAGTATGTTCGAGAGAATCTTTGAAGTGGAAATATCCTTCTCTTGAACGGATATCCGCAAGATATTTTGCCATTGCGCCAACATTGTGTGAAATGCTCATTTCATTATCATTGAGCACAACAATAAGATTTGTGCCGCTTCGGCCGGCGTTGTTCATGGCTTCAAAAATCATGCCGCCGGAACAAGCTCCGTCTCCGACTACCGCAACAACGGAATTGTCGCTTCCGGAGATTTTTTTTGCTTCCGCAATACCTAAAGCTGCGGAAATCGAAGTGCTTGCATGACCGGCAACAAAAAGATCGTGTTCGCTTTCTGCCGATTTCGGAAAACCGGAAAATCCGCCTTCGGTTCTGATTCCAGTTATATCTCTTCCGGTAAGGAGTTTATGAGCATAGCATTGATGTCCTACGTCCCAGATTATGGGTTCATCCGGAGAATCAAAAACATAATGGAGCGCAACGGTAAGTTCAACAGCTCCGAGGTTAGATGCAAGATGACCGCCGGTTTCGGAAACTTTATCGATAATTTCATCACGAAGTTCCTTACAAAGCTCGCGAAGCTGTTCGTTATTCAGTTTTTTGATATCGCTTGCGTGTTTGATACTTTTAAGAATTTCGTGTTCCATTTTTTCTCCGTTTTATTTCATTCTTTTAACAAGAAAATCGAGCAGGTATTTGAAATTTTCGGTGTTATATCCGTTCTTGCGTAATTCCGCAAGAACTTTATCGGCCGAATCTATGTGCGCAAGGGCGTCTTCCCTTGCCTTTTCAATTCCGTGAACTTTAACATAAGAATTAAGTTCGCATGTATCATAATTTCCGTCAAAATCAAGAATATCGTCGATTATCTGGAATGCAAATCCGAATTCTTCTGCATATTTTTCGGAACAGGAGCAAAGTTCCTCATCTGCACCCGCGGCGTAACAACCCATGAGCACGGCAGACCTGATTAGGGCGACCGTTTTGAGCTTATGTATCAGCCAGAGCGTTTTTCCGTCAACTTCTTTTTCCGCCGCTTCAAGATCGAGCACCTGGCCACCGACCATTCCTCTGAAACCTGCAAAACCGGAAAGACATTTTATTGCTTTTATGGCTCTTTCGGGATGTTTTTTGGCAGATTCGTTTTCAGAAATTGCGCTGAATGCATGAGTTAAAAGCGCATCACCAGCAAGAAGCGCATTTGCTTCACCGAAAGCGATATGACAGGAAGGTTTTCCTCTTCGCATGTCATCATTATCCATACAAGGCAAATCATCATGGATAAGAGAATACGCCTGGATGCATTCAACTGCGACAGCATAAGGCATGGATTCCTCAATTTCGCATCCAAACATCTTTGCGAATTCAAGTGTCAGAATTCCGCGAAGCCTTTTTCCGCCAAGCGCGGAATAGCGCATTGAATCAACTATTAAATTGAAATCAGAAGATTCCGAAACAAGAGTTTGACTCATTGCGGAATCGATCAGGTTTTTATCAATTTCAAGAAAAGAAGACATTTTATCCTCCGTTCAGTTTAACTCAATGTTTTGAATCTCAAGCTTTGCTTCATCAAGTTTTTTCTGACAAAGCTTGCTCAATTCAAGTCCTTCTTTAAAATATTTCAAAGAATCTTCAAGAGAAATTTCATCGGATTCAAGTTTTTCGTTGATTTCTGCAAGTCTTTCAAGAGCTTCTTCGAATTTAATATCTTTTTTCAAAACGAAATTCCTCCATCATTCTTTTCGGTTACAGTTGCTTTGAGCACGCCGTCGCTGAAATATATATTTATCGAATCTCCGATATTTGCTTCAGATACAGAAGAAAGATTTTTATTATCCTTTTCAATTCGACAAACGGATTTAGCGAGAATTTTTGCGGGATTATTTGAATCAAGCTTTGCTAAAGCAAGCAAAAGCCGGGATTCTTTGTTCAAAATATGATTTTTATAAAGCAAAACTGTTTTTTCAGTAAGATCATCAAGCTTATTTTGCCGTCTTAATATAAAATTATCTGTAAAGTTTTTTAGCTTAACAGATGTGAGTTTTGAAAGAAGATTCTGATAATTATCGCATTTTCTTTCAATATAGTCGTGCATCAATTCGATATTATCGTCAAAAGTTTGCCTTAGAGCATTTATATCGGGGCTAGCAAGCTCCGCAGCGGCAGAAGGCGTAGGTGCGCGTAGATCTGCTGCAAAATCACAGATAGAATAATCTGTTTCATGTCCTACCGCGGAAATAACAGGCGTATTGCATGAAAAAACGGATCTTGCAAGGGCTTCATCGTTAAACGCTGAAAGATCTTCTGAACTTCCGCCGCCTCTTCCGATAATTATTACATCGGGTTTTATCTCGGTATCCTGTTTTATTACCGCAGCAATAAGCTGCGAAGGAGCATCGTCTCCCTGTACTGAAACGGGCGTGAGCACAATTTTTGCAACAGGCCATCTTCGTCTGAGCACATTAACAATATCCTGAAAAGCCGCTCCGTTTGCAGATGTTATGACTCCGATTTTTTCCGGATATCCAGGTATGGATTTTTTATATTTGGCATCAAAAAGGCCTTCTGATTCAAGTTTAGATTTAAGCTGTTCAAAGGCAAGATGCTTTGCGCCAAGTCCTTCCGGCTGAATGTCATAAACATAAAGCTGACATGAGCATGATTTCTGATAAACGGAAAGATCGCATCTTACGATAACCGACATTCCGTTTTCGGGGGTAAAACGTATTCTTTCAGCATAACTTCTGAACATTACGCAGTTTATTTCCGCATCTTTATCTTTTAAAGAAAAATAAAAATGTCCCGAATAAAAATTTGCTTTAAAATCTGTTATCTCGCCTTTAATATAGATTCCGGAAAGTTTTTTGTTTTCGTCAATATAAGATTTTAAATAAGAGGTTATTTGTGTGACAGTAAGAATATTGAACCCCGGCACAAAATAACCTCCTTTTTGTTTTATTTATTTGCTGCAACAGATGCAAGAACCGCAATTCCCGCAGCGTTATCGGAAGAAAACTCCGGAAGAGCAAAAATTCCGCCATATTTTTCTTCCATTGTTTTTCGGATTATTTTATTGGACATAACTCCTCCCGCATAGATAAGCGGAAGATTTCCATATTGGGAAATAAGCGAATCCGTCATTCCGCAGAGAGCCGCTTCGATAGATTTAAGACAGAAAAGCGCAATGTCTTCTCTGCTTTCTCCGGAATCGAGCATTTTTCTGCATTTATTTTCAATTCCCGAAAGGCAGCATTCGCAGCCTTTCATGGTGGGTTTTATTTTGAACCTTGCGGTGCTCAAAAGTGCCAGTTCCTCAAGATATTTTCCGGCAGGAAAAGGAAGTCCGAGCATGACTCCGACTCGGTCAACAGCCTGTCCTGCTTTTAAATCTGCCGAACCTGCAACTTTTTCGCATTTTATAATATGGTTTTCGTCCGGAGTTACCAAAAGAGCTTCGGTGGTTCCTCCGGAAAGATGAAACGCGATAAATTTTTCATTAAGCAAATCAAGTCTTCCGGCGGAAAAAAGAGCTGCTGCAATATGTCCCTGCTGATGTGAAAATTCATATCTCGGAATATTCATAACTGAAGAAAGGGTTTTGGTAACCATATCTCCAACCATAAAACAAGGCATATAAGAACCTTCGATATCACGCGGTCTGGTTGAAACACCGATGGCATCGATATCGTATTTATTGTTATTGCAAAGTTCCTCAACAATTTTGCCAAGCTGTTTTACGTGAGCAAAAACCGCGTCGGACTGGCGAAGACCCAGTTCCCCTTCTTTTACAGGAAGAAGCTTTTTGCGCTGAATTATTTCGCCTTTGGCAAAATCATATAATGCGGCGGAAGTTGTATAGTTGCTTGTATCGATTCCGAGGAACATTATTCTTCGGTTCCCTCGTTCATTTTTTTATAAACAGCACCAAGAACACCGTTTACAAAACCGGGGTCATCGTCACCGCAATAAACTTTTGCAAGTTCAACAGCTTCGTTTATGGAAACACTTGCGGGAACCTCTTCGCTGAAATTATACATTTCACAAACAGAGATTCGAAGAATTGCAAGAGTTGCTTTTGCCATTCTTCCGGGTTTCCAGTGGCTGGAACAGGATGCGATGATCTGGTCGATTTCATCACGTTTTTCGATGGTGGTTCTTGCAAGTTCTTTTGCAAATGAACCGTCCGGAAGAGAAAGATCTCTTCCTTCCGCAGCATTTTCAAGGATGTAATCAAGTCCTTCGCTGTGGAAACTGCTTTCAAAAACGATTGCAAATGCTATTTCTCTGGCTTCTTTTCTTGTCATTTTAATAATCCTCCAATAAAAAACCTCCCCGATTTTTACCGAGGAGGGAAAACTCGCTTTACATTTTCAAACAACATAAATTTATAGAATAATTATATCACTATTTATTATATTTACAATAGAAAAATATAAATTTTATGCAAAATTTATGTGAATATACATTTTAAAAAAAGACCGCATAGCGGTCTTTTCCGGTTATTTATTTATTTCAACTATGGAAATGTTTTCAACAGGGACAGAAGTTTCCTGAACAATAGCATCTTTGATAAGTGCAGCTTCCGTAGGAAGCAATCCTTCTGTACTTACCATAACGTCGGCGTATTCGCCGCTGATATAGACGATACAATCGGTGAAACCTTTCCCCTTTATCATGGTTTCGATTTTATTTTCCAGTTCCATATTTGCTGCTATTGCGTCGGCTTTTTCAGCAAGCACTGATACTTCTTCGGAATCATATTCCGCGCTTCCATAAAGATTCCGTAACGTGGCAACGGCTTCATCACGCGATTGCTGTCTTGCGATTCTTGCTTCGCTGAAATATGCGGCTGTTTCGGTTATTGTTTCCGAAGCATTGCCTTCAACAAGAATTGAATCGCCGTAATTTTTTCCGGTTTCTGTCAACTTGTCAATATCACCTGCCGCATAAAGATAATTTACATAAACAGCAGCGGAAAGCATCAGCACCATCGATGTCACCGCAATATGTTTCTTTTTAACAGGAAGATTATATTTTTTGATTTTTAATTTTTTTAAAAAATCAAAAACAGTTTTTTCCTTTTTCAAATCATTATTTTCTGTTGGAAGTATAACACTCTCATAATTGCTGATACTTGTCATTGGATTTCCTCCTTATTTATAATGCCATTTCGGCAACGCTGACTTTTGTTGACGGAATATCGAGAAGCGCACATATGGACTCTATTATTTTTTCCCGGACAAGAGGATTTCCTCCTCCTTCACAAATTATAAGGACCCCACGTATTTTTTCTTCCTCTGTTTTTAACAGGACCGGAAAATCTTCTTCTCCTTCTAAAATAACAAGTTCGTTTCTGCGTTCGCTTTTGTTATCGTCTTTTAATTCTTCCGAATTTTTTTCATAAATAAATTCTTTCGAACAGTCGATAGTTACCATTACGATGGTTTTTCCTGCCCCGTTGATTTTGGAAATTATTTCGGAAAGTTTTTTCTCAAGTTCTTCTTCCCTTTCTTTTGTGTCGAAAAGAGAAATATAGTCGTAATCATTTTTTGTTTTGGGAGTATCTGACGACAGTTCCGAAAGGAGAAGCAGAATTATTCCAAATCCACCCAAAAACACCATAAGAACGGCTTTTCTGTTTTTATTTTTAAATATTTCTGTAAATCTTGAAATATAATCTTTTGCTTTCGTTTCCATTTTTCTATTCTCCGGTCAGGATTATTTCTGGTTCAAGGCCCGTTTTTTCAAAAATAATCTTTTTAATATTGTTTGTGTTTACGATATCCTCAAAAGTTACAGCGAACTTGCTAATATCTATGCTTCCGTTTTCGTAAATATTAACGGATACCGAAATATCTTTTGCTTCATATCCGAATTCACTGAGTTGTTTTTGTGTATCCAGAACGATTGCTGATTCTATGAATTTTTTGGAATTATCGGAAAAATCATCATATTCCTGTACGCCAACGTATTTCTCATTTGAAAAATACAATTTCTCGTTAATACCAGAAAATTCAATTTCATAAAGCGGAGAAATGATTACGCTGAGAAAAAATATATAAAAAACATATTTAAATATTTTAAGGCTGTTTTCCTTAGGTATAATCATGCTGATAATACCACCGGATATTGCTGCACAGCAAACGGAAAAAGCCCAGTTTTTCATATCATCCAAATTTATATTCCTCCTCCGGTCATCAGAAGTATAGCGATAGAAAATATAAACATTATTCCTGTTATTACAACAAGAGAAAGCATTATTCCCAAAACAGCAGAAACGGATGAAAGCAACGACGCAAGATTTTTGTTTCCGATAATTTTTGTTATCGATGAAGAAACAGAAATACATATCTTCCAAAGCAGGATTCCGGATATTGCAGGAAGAAAAATTGCCGCAATTGCAAGAACTGCGTATATTCCAAGAAAATTTTTTGTTATGGTAAGACAGCCGCGTACAACCGCAACCGCATCTGAAACGGTGCTTCCTACCACAGGTACAGCACTTCCTATAAGAAATTTTGCGGTTTTTGAAAAGGCTCCGTCAGCTCCTGAAGATACCAGCGTACTGATTCCCATAAGTCCGGAAAATACAGTCATCGTTATTCCAAGAAACCATACTGCAAAACTTTTTACAGATTTTGAAAGTTCTTCAGTATCGATTCCGGAAACAGAGCCTGAAATGCATATCGCAAGATAAATAAGTATCAATGGGATTATTATCTCCGAGGATATTTCAGATACAGCGGTAACCGCACCGAGCATCATCGTTCTGTAACCTGCAGCAGAGGAAACGTATCCTGTTGCTGCAAGTGAGGAGGCATAAACAGGAATGAAAGACAGCATAAAATCGGAGCATTCTCCGATTGTTTCGGCAGAAACTGAAATCAGATTTTTTACCGGAGAAAGAAATACTGAAGCGGCGGAAAGTGATGAAACCGCAGAAACAATTCCAAAATTCGAACCATTTCCGTCGAGTAAAACAGAAACAGCCGAACACACAACAGCAGCTGCGGTTATCGATAAAATCGCTTTAAAAGGTTCTTTTGTTTTCTCATAAAAACTTTCTATGATCAGATCGGCGATATCCTGAAAACTTACATCCGAAAGTTTATTTACATCAAGTCCATCTATTCCAAGTTTTTCAAGCATTTCAGCGGCATCTTCGGGAATTTTATCCATAAATTCGTTTTTTTCTGCGGATGAAAGCTGTATCTGTACTTGCTCTTCATAATACGATCCAGAAAGGAAAAAACAGAAAATTATTATTAGTAAAAAAGTTATTTTTTTCATACGCTAAGCAGTTTTTTTATAACATCGATAATTTCAGAATAAAGAGGAATAGCTGTCATAAGTATTATTGCTTTTCCTGCAAAGGAGATTTTTGACGCAACGGAACCTTGTCCGCAATCAGAACATATTTCAGAAGCTATTTCAGATATTATGACAACGCCAAGGCAACGGAAAAGAATTGAAAATTTATCATACCCTATTCCTGAAATTGATATGATTTCGTTTATATAGTCTGCTATTTTTTCAAAGTATGTAAAAATATTGAATAATATCAGAATTCCTGCCGCAAGAAGAACTCCAAAAGCAAATTCCGGGCGGTATTGCTTTAATATAATCACAAGACCGGTCGTTATAATTCCGATCCCTGCAACTGTAATTATCTCGTTCATAATCCAAAAACGGATTTTACCGTATCAAAAAGGCTGCTTATTTCGCCAATGAGCATCATGAGCACGGCTATAAGCCCCGCAAGAGTTGTCATCATAGCCTGTTCTTCCCTTCCGGAACGTATAAGAACCTGGTTGAGCACCGCAACAATTATTCCAATTGCAGCAATTTTAAAAATCATATCAACGTCCAAATTGATTCTCCTTTCTTTTTCAGGATAACATGATTACAGCCAATAATCCTGTTAAGATTCCGAAAGATTTTGAAAGTTTTGATTTAGATAAAATATCTTTTTCGTTTTTTTCGTAAAAAAGTTTAAGCTGATCGATACAGTTTTCAATTTCTGCTATCTGTTCCGAAGCTGAATATTTTCCGAGCACGGAAAAGGCTTTTTTGAGCACCGTAACAGTTGTTTCATCCTTACAAAAATTGCTTTTTTTAGTATAAATATCAATTTTATCGATATTCCTGAAATCAAATGTTAAAATAAAAGCTTTTGTTTCTTTGTCACAACCGGATAAAATGTTTTCAAAAATTTCCGGTAAAGCAAGGTTTTCTCTTTTTATTCCGAGTATTATATTTTTAAGCAGTTCCTCCGCTCTTTTATTTTCTTTTAATGGTGAAAGATATTTTTCAGAAATAATAAATCCGGATAAAGAAATTGCTGCCATAATAAATAAAAGACCCGCCGCTTTCATATGATCGTTCCTTTGCATTCGGTAATTTCATAAATCTCAAAGTTGCTGTTCAAAAACACAAAATAATCAAAAATTCGGTATTTCAGGATTTTTTTCGCAATCGGTTTTTTCAAAAAATCCGCTCTGTCGTTTGCATGGATGCTCGCGATGATTTTTACTCCGCTTTTTAAAGCATCCAGGGCGGAAAGTATGTCATTTTCGCTTCCGAATTCATCACAGATTATTATTTCCGGCGACATTGTTCTGACTGCGATTTCAATACCTTCATCTTTGCTGAAACCGTTGAGAACGGCGGCGTTGGATATATCGAACGATGGAATACCTCGGTAAACTCCGGCAATTTCCATACGTTCGTCCACAATTATAACCCGCTTTGATTTATCGGTTTTTGCGGCAATATCGCGCAGAAGAGTTGTTTTTCCGCTGCAGGGCGGACCGATTATCAGAATATTTCCATTTTCCGTGTATGGAATTATTCCTTTTGCACAGGATCTTTCGTGAGGAATTCTTATATTAAGCGCAGAAATATCTTTTATTCCGCTTATTTTGTTTTCGGAATATATTGCCGTTCCGCATATACCAACACGGATTCCCCCTTCAAATGTAATGAATCCTTCGCAAATTTCTTTATTGTATGTGTGTACGGAATATTCACATAAAGAAGCGAATATTTCTCGTATGTCCGAAAGAGAAAATGTATCTTTTCCAAAAATCACTTTATTGTTAAAGCAAAATAAAGCAACCGGTCTGTTGACCGTAATCCGGATTTCTTTAATTGAATCTGCGGAAATTTTGCATAAATTCAGTTCATCATATACTTTTTTTCCAAGTTTTTGTATTATTTTTTCAATGCTCCGGTCCATTTTTTCACCTTCTTTTACAAAATGATATGAAGGCAAGTCCTAAAATATGCAAATAAAAAAGCCGTGGAAAATCCACGGCTTTTTTATTTAATAAATTATTTTATCATTTCAAGGAATTCGTTTTCGCTGATGATCTTTATTCCAAGACTTTGTGCTTTTGTAAGTTTGCTTCCGGCTTCCTCTCCGGCAAGAACATAGCTTGTTTTTTTGGATACGGAGGAAGAAACCTTTCCGCCGTTTGAAGTAATGATATCGGAAGCCTCGTTTCTGGTCATAGTCGGAAGTGTTCCTGTCAGTACAAAGGTAAGACCCGCAAAAATATCGGATTTTTCCTTTATTTCCGCCGTCATATCAACTCCGTAATTTCTGAGCCTTTCAATAAGATTTTTTGATTGCTCAAG
Source organism: Oscillospiraceae bacterium (assembly GCA_045636625.1). Taxonomy (GTDB): domain Bacteria; phylum Bacillota; class Clostridia; order Oscillospirales; family Ruminococcaceae; genus UMGS1668. Next base: position 3,593 of record JAZTXW010000084.1, on the reverse strand, counting down.
AGAAAAATAATCTACAACAGATTTTGCCATTACTTCACCAAAACCTTCAATGGCGCAAAGAGCATCAAAATCCGCCGACATGAGTTCATCAATGTTTCCGAATCTTTCGGCAAGGATATCGGCTGTCTTCTGACCGATATTACGGATTCCGAGAGCATAGATAACTCTTGAAAGACCTGCGGATTTGGATTTTTCAATCGCGGAAATAAGATTTGCGGCGGATTTTTCTCCCATTCTTTCGATTGAAGAAATATCGCTTGCGATGATTCCGTAAATATCCGGCTGTGATTTTATAACGCCGTTTTCAACAAGCGCAGTAAGTACTGCGGGACCCATTCCGTCGATATCCATTGCGTCACGGCTTGCAAAATGGATAAGGTTTCTGAGAAGCTGTGCAGGACAATCCGGATTCGGGCATCGCAGAACCGCCTCATCGTCCTCTCTTACTGCTTTTGTTCCGCAGGCGGGACAGAATTCAGGAAGTTTAAAAGTTCCTTCCTGCGGTCCTTTTGCGGCCAGAGCGACCACCTCGGGAATGATTTCCCCTGCTTTTCTTACAATAATGCTGTCGCCGACGTTGATATTTTTTGAATCAATAAAATCCTGGTTATGGAGGACCGCTCTTGAAACGCTTGTTCCCGCAAGCTGGATAGGTTCAAAAACCGCCGTAGGAGTAAGCGCACCCGTTCTTCCGACCTGAACTTCAATGTCAAGAAGAGTTGTGACTTTTTCTTCCGGCGGATATTTGAATGCAACGGCCCATTTCGGATATTTTGCGGTTGAACCAAGCTGTTCCCTGTCCGCAAGATCGTTTACTTTAATAACAGCGCCGTCAATATCGAATTTAAAATTATCTCGGTTTTCGCCGATGTATTTTATATTTTCTACAGCGTCATGGATATCGGTATAGCGGTTATAAAGAACGGAAACCGGAAAACCAAGACTTTTTACAAAATCAAGGCTCTCACTGTGGCTGCTGAAAGTCTTTCCTTCGCATTGCTGGATGTTGAATATAAAAATATCAAGTCCGCGCTTTGCGCTGATTTTAGGGTCTTTCTGGCGCAGAGAACCTGCGGCGGCGTTTCGCGGATTCTTAAAAGGTTTTTCTCCGGCAAGTTCCTGTGCATCAACAAGCTTTTTAAAAGTTTCTTTTGAAATATAAACCTCTCCGCGAAGTTCAAGATAGGAAACTTCAGGACAGTTTATTTTCTTCGGAATGGATGCAATGGTAAGGAGATTATGGGTAACGTCTTCTCCCACAAAACCGTCGCCTCGGGTTGAACCGCGCACGAACATTCCGTTTCGGTATTCAAGCGAAACGGAAAGACCGTCGATTTTTGTTTCAACAACATATTCAGGGTTGTCTATCACAGAACGTACCCGGTTATCAAATTCATAAAGCTCCTCGTAGCTGAAAACGTCCTGCAAACTTCCCATCTGTACGGCGTGCTGTACCGGTTCAAACTTCATGGAAGCAGCTCCTCCGACTTTCTGAGTTGGAGAATCGGCTGTTACAAGCTCCGGAAAAGCGGTTTCAAGGTCAAGAAGCTCGTGATAAAGCAAATCGTATTCGTAGTCGTCAAGCTCAGGGGTATCAAGTTCATAATAAAGCCTGCTGTGATAGCGCACAAGGTCGCGCAGCTCGGCAATTCTTTTTTCGGCGGCTGTTCTGTCCATAAAAATCCTCCGGAAAACAAAATTTCTGGAATTATTATACCACTTTTTGTTTTATAAATAAATAAAAAAGGCGCAGATTTTTCTGCGCCTTCTGAAGCAATTTATTATCTGTTGATTACAGTGAACTGCATGCTCTCAAGAACGTCAAGAGCCTTATCGTTGAGGGATTTGTCATTGCTTCCGACGCAAAGAGCATCAATGATGATTTCCGCTTCCGGCTGTGCGGTTTTGAGAAGCACGGCATTTGCCATAACACAGATGTTGGTTACAACACCGCAGATTTCGATTTCATCATAGTTGTAATCTTTATGGAGCACAAGCATTGCAAGGTCAAGGCTTCCGAAAGTATGTTTGCTGATGGTCATTGCGTCTTTACATGCTTTACCGGTTTCGCCGAAAAGTTTCCAGCCTTCGGTGCCGTTCTGGCAATGAACTATCGGAAGTTTTCTTCCCTCCTGCATTTCAAGATAACCGGAACCATGGGTATCCATTGTGTACATAACATCCGCACCTTCGGCTCTGTATGCTTCAACTTTTGCGGCAATTCTTTCGTCAAGAAGTTCCGCGCCTTCAAAACCAAGGCTTCCGTTAACAAAATCGTTCTGGTAATCAACTACAACAAGAAGTTTTTTCATTATGATTCTCCTTTATATAACTGTAATTTTATTCGTCAAGTTCTCCGCAAAGGTCTTTTTCCATAAGTTCTTCAATTTTATCTTTTGGATAACCGCAGCTTAAAAGATAATAAAGTTTTGCAACGGCCGCTTCGGTGGTCATATTTTTTCCGCTTACAGCTCCGGCTTTTTTAAGCGGACTGCTTGCGGCATAGTGACCAAGGCTTACCGTTCCGGTCGGACATTGTGAGCACACAACTACAATATTTCCGTGATCATAAGCTTTTTTGATAATCCTACTGAGTTCTGTACAGTAATTGGGAACATTTCCGGCACCAAACGTTTCGAGAACTACGCCTCGGAGCTTTTCTGTAATAATGTTTTCAAAAAGTTCGATCTGAATTCCGGGGAATATTTTTATTACACCGATAGGTTCCTCTAAAAATTCGCGAATTTCAAAAGACTTTTCGCTCTTTTTTAAAAGCACGTTATCGCGGAATCTGATTCCAATTCCCGCATCCGCAAGTTTCGGATAGTTAGGTGAATCAAAAGCAATAAGGCTGTCGGCGGACATTTTGATTGCCCTGTTGCCGCGGATAAGCTTTCCGGCAAAGAAAATACATACTTCAAATACTTTTCCGGAAGCTGCAATAAGCATCGAAGCAAGAATATTGTCTTTACCGTCGCTTCGGATTTCGGAAAGAGGAATCTGGGAACCGGTTACGATAACCGGTTTTGAAAGATTCTGTAAAATAAAAGAAAGCGCAGAAGCGGTATATGCCATTGTGTCCGTTCCATGAAGAACGACAAATCCGTCATATTTCTCCATATTATCGCGAATAGTTCTTGCAATAAGGTTCCATTCGCTTACCGTCACGTCGGAAGAATCCAGAAGCGGAGAAAATTCGATTACGTCATATTCAGGAAGTTCCGGAGAAGAAAAATCGCTTATTCCGGACATTATTTCAACAAAAGGTTTTTTACCCGGTTCGTAACCGTTTTCGCCGCATTCCATTCCTATGGTGCCGCCGGTATAGATGATACAAATGCGTTTCATTTTTCCCTCCGCATTATTTTGATATTTTAATATTATCACAAATTTTGTTTTTGGTAAACATATTTGCGTTCAAAAATCTTCTTTTTTCCTTTGTTTTCCGGCTGTTTTTCCGCCGGAACAAAACCTCTTTTGCTGTAAAAATCGATAGCTTTTTTATTTGTATCAAGAACGGTTATATAAGGATTTTTGCAAAGAGAAACAGCAAATTCAAGAAGTTCGTTTCCGAAACCTTTTCCCTGTTCTTT
>JAZTXW010000083.1:0-1899 GCA_045636625.1 Oscillospiraceae bacterium | reverse complement strand
AGACTTCTTTGCGCAGCAGCTCTTGGCGTAACTTCCGACGTTATGGTTCGTGCAAAAGCTCTTATCGAAGCAGGCGCAGACGTTCTTGTTCTCGACTCCGCCCACGGCCACAGCGCAGGTATCATGAACTGCGTAAGAATGATCAAAGCAGAATATCCCGAAATTGCTCTTGTTGCTGGTAACGTTGCAACCGCAGCAGCAACCGAAGACCTTTTCGAAGCAGGCGCAGACGCTGTTAAAGTAGGTATCGGCCCCGGTTCCATCTGCACCACCCGCGTTGTTGCAGGTATTGGCGTTCCCCAGATCACCGCAATTTATGAAGCAGCAAAAGTTGGCGCAAAATGGGGCAGACCCATCATCGCTGACGGCGGTATGCAGTATTCCGGCGATATCGTAAAAGCTCTTGCAGCAGGCGGCAACGTTGTAATGCTCGGTTCCATGCTTGCAGGTTGCGACGAAGCACCCGGCGATTCCGAAATTTATCAGGGCAGACGTTTTAAAGTTTACCGCGGCATGGGTTCCCTTGCAGCAATGGCAAACGGAAGCAAAGACAGATATTTCCAGGAAGACAACAAAAAACTTGTTCCCGAAGGCGTTGAAGGACGTGTTCCTTGCAAAGGCACTGTTGGCGAAGTTGTTTACCAGATCCTCGGCGGTCTCCGCGCAGGTATGGGTTACTGCGGATGCGGCACCATTGCTGACCTTCAGGAAAAAGCTCAGTTCGTAAGAATCACCGGCGCAGGACTTAAAGAGAGCCATCCTCACGATATTTACATCACCAAAGAGGCTCCCAACTATTCCACCAACGTATAATTGTTGCTTTGAGCACCGAAATAAAAATGAGCACGCGATATGCGTGCTCATTTTTTTATAAAGTCTTACCCTTGAGGGAAAGGTGTCTGCGAAGCGATGGCGGAGGGATTTAATCAGCCTTCCCAGAGGGGGAAGTGGATTTTTTTGCAACTTGTTGCAAAAAGACGAAAGAGGGATAACAAGTATTCCCGGAGGGCAAGACTCCCTTTCCACAAGGGAGCCTTTTCATCTGAGAAGGCAAAAGAAAAAGCCCCGCCGAAGCGGAGCTTTTGTTTTTTTAGTTTTGTTCCGGGAAGAAGCCGGGGAGTTCGGAGAAATCCGAAAAGTTAAAGCGGAAAGCTTTTTCTCTCATTACCTGATAAAGTTCGGCAAAGGTTGCCTGATAATAGGGTTCGACGAAAAGAACGCCGATTCCGCAGGCAAGAGCTCCAAGAAAGATCCAGCCGATGAAAGAAAGGGCCAGGAGGAAGATGTCGAATTTTTCGTCTTCGGTCATTTCTTTTGAAATTTCAAAAGCGCGTTTGGAATCTATTCCGGGGTTTTCAGCAAGAATATATGGAATCATGAAATATTCATAGCTCTTAACTATTCCCGGAATGATGAAAAGGAAACTCCAGAGAAGGATTTTAAGATTCATAAGGAACATTGTTATTACAACGTTGAAATAGTTTCCGCTTTTGAAAACCCAGAAAATGCGTTCAACCTTGGAACCGGAAATTCGGTTTTCCATAAAGAAGCGGTTCATTCCGACCAAAATCGGGTATCCGATGAAAAGATTGAAGAAGAAAGAGAAAACGAGAATTGGAACAAAAACGGAAGCAAGAATTGCGGTATATTCCATATTTTGATAAAAACTTTCAAAATAAGGAGTTTCGCTTATAACAGAGAGCATGTTGCTCGGGTCGGTCATTAAAAGTCCGGTAAGAATTGTTGCGAAGAAGGGAGTCCAAAATCCAAAACGGTTGAGCACGGATTTTGCGTTTTCTTTAAGTTCGGAAATTTCCCACATAAAAACACCTCCTATTTTTTGATTTTATATTAGCATAGGGAAAGATTTTTGTAAATAGGGAGCATTTACGAAAAAGT
>JAZTXW010000082.1:0-6020 GCA_045636625.1 Oscillospiraceae bacterium | reverse complement strand
AAGAAAGCCATCAGCCGATTAATGCACTATATAATTTTAGTCGTTTTTTATGGATTTATATATTTTTTTCTGATATAATATTATTAATAATATGCATTTTTGCACAGAAAGGATTTTGTTTATGGAAAAGAGGAAAAAACGTTTTGGCGACCGCTATGACGGATACCGTGTCCGTTCTTTGTCACCGATGACCTATGTCGCTCCTTTTATTATGAAAACAAGGAACGATGCTTCAAACCTTTTTTCCGGTTCCGTTGAACTCGGAAGAATTGAAAATTACATAAAGAAAAAACGCCGCGAAGACGGACTTTCCGGTTTTGGTTTTCTCCATGTTATTCTTGCCTCTTACGTCCGCCTTGTTTCCCAGAAACCGGCCATGAACCGTTTTATTGCCGGACAGAGGATCTATCAGCACGGCGAAGATATCACCATTTGCATGATGGTTAAAAAGAGCATGGAACTCAACGCCCAGGAATCCGCCATAAAGGTTGTTTTCAAACCCACCGACACCGCCGAAGACGTTTACCGTAAGATGGAAGAGGCTGTTGAGATTGCAAGACGCGATGGAGATTCCAACCTTTTCGATAAGGTTGCAAAAGTCATAAACTTTATGCCCGCGCTTGTTCTCAGGGCTTTTGTGGCACTTCTTTCCTTCATGGATTATTTCGGATTTATGCCGAAAATAATCCACCGTGCCTCGCCCTTCCACAGCAGCATGTTTGTAACAAACCTCGGTTCCCTCGGAATTCCTCCGATTTATCATCATCTTTACAACTTCGGAACCTGCCCGGTTTTTATCGCTTTCGGCGCAAAGCGTACCGCCCTTGAAGTTCAAAAAGACGGAAGCGTTGAAAAACATAAATATGTTGATTTCACAGTTGTTTCCGACGAACGCATAACCGACGGTCATTATTACGCAACCGCATTCAAACAGCTGGATTGGATCCTTCGCCATCCGGATGTTCTTGATGAAAAACCCGAACAGATCATTACAGACGTTGACTGATTTTGGAGGTCAGAGAAAATGAAACTTAATTACAAACGCACTCTTTTGGTCGGCCTTGCTTTTCTTTCCATAAGCACTTTCTGGCAGGCTTATGACGGAATCATTCCGCTTATCCTCAAAAACACTTTTGGAATCGGCGAAGGCACCACCGGCCAGATCATGGCTATCGACAATATGCTCGCCCTTATCATGCTTCCGCTTTTCGGTTCCCTTTCCGATAAAACCCATACCCCCATCGGAAAAAGAACTCCTTATATAATCTTCGGAACCACCGTTGCGGTAATCAGCATGATGTTCCTCCCCTATTTTGATAACAAAGAAAATCTTCTCGGTTTTGCTCTTTGTCTCGGTCTTACCCTTCTTGCAATGGCAACCTACCGCTCTCCCGCTGTTTCTCTTATGCCGGACGTAACCCCGAAAAAACACCGCAGCAAGGGCAACGCAATTATCAACCTTATGGGCGCAGTTGGCGGAGTTATCTCCCTTGCTCTTATCAGCGTTCTTGTTCCCAAGGAGGGAAAACCCAACTTCTTCCCGATTTTCGCAATCATCGCCTGCATTATGGTTTTCGCTGTTGTTATTCTTGTTCTTACGATCCGCGAAAACAAACTTGTTAAAGAGATGGAAGAAACCGGCGGTTATGAAAGCACCGAAGCCGAACTTAACCAGGAACTTTCAAAAGGCAAAAAAATGCCGAAAGACGTCCTTAAAAGCCTTATCTTCATGCTTGGAACCGTTGCGTTTTTCTTCTTCGGTTATAACGCGGTCACAACTTTCTTCAGCCTTTATATGAGCAACTTCCTTGAAGTCAAAGGCGGAGGATACGCAAACTATCTTATGATAGCAACCGTCTGCTCCATTCTTTCCTACCTTCCTTCCGGTATGATCGCAACCAAATTCGGACGCAAAAAAGCTGTTATGATCGGCCTTTCCGTAATGTCTCTCTGCTTCCTTATAATGTCTTTCTTCAGAAGCGCCGGGGCACATCTTATCCCTTTCTTTGTAATAATCGGTTTCGGTTATGCCTGTGTAATCGTAAACACCTTCCCCATCATCTGGGAAATGAGCCAGGGCAGCGATATCGGCAAATATACCGGTTATTATTACACCGCTTCCATGTCTGCACAGATCGTAACCCCTATGCTTGTCGGTGCGATTATTGAAAGACTTGATAACTACGGTGTTCTTTTCCCCTATGCAGTCTTTATGGAAATTATCGCCTTCCTCCTTCTTCTCAAGGTCAGACACGGCGACAGCAAACCCGTTAAAGTAAAAGATAAACTCGAAGCTCTTGATGTAGGTGATGACTGATGATTGAAAACCCTATCCTTACCGCCGTTATTATGGTGCTCATAATAATTTTTCTTCTTATCGCCTGTGCCTTTGTCTATATGACCACCCCGAACAAATTCCGCTTTTTCGATATGCCCGTTGCATATTGCCATCGCGGTTTTCACGACGATAAACTTCCCGAAAACAGCATTCCCGCTTTCAGAAAATCCGCCGAAAAGGAAATCGGCGTTGAACTTGACGTTCAGCCCACCAAAGACGGAAAGATAGTCGTTTTCCACGATATCAATCTCAAACGCCTTTGCGGAATTGACAAAGCTGTTTCCGAACTCACTTTTGATGAACTTTCCGAACTTCGCCTTAAAGAAACGGAAGAAAAAATTCCGCTTTTTGCAGATGTTATCGAAACTCTTGCCGGAGTTCCGATTTCCTGCGAAATCAAAACTGCCGGTGCTGCTTTTGACGCAGATTTTCTTGAAGGAGTTTATCAGCATCTCAAAGATTATGAAGGTAATTTCAACGTAATAAGTTTTAACCCGTTTGTTCTTGAATGGTTTAAAAACAACCATCCGGAAGTTATCCGCGGCCAGCTTTCCGCAGGAAAGAAACATCTTGGAGTTAATGGTCTTCTTGCCTGGGCGCTTTCAAACCTTCTTCTTAATTTCAAGGCCAAGCCTGACTTTATTTCCTATAAATGGGATGACAAAAGCTTTGGCCTCCTTCTTAACCGCTTTTATGGAACAAGACTTTGCTGCTATACCGTTCATTCCATGGAAGAGGTCGAAAAAGCCGCTTATGAAGGTTTTTCGACCTTTGTCGGCGAAGATTTTGATGTGACAGAGGTGTGAAAACTTTGAAAAAAGACGACAAAACCAATGTTATGCGTATCCTTGAGCAGAAAAAGGTTCCCTATATTCCTCATGGATATGAAATCGAGGAAGGCGCGCCCTGTGACGCCGTTACCGTCGCCGGACTTATCGGAAAGAACGTTTCCGAAGTTTACAAGACCCTTGTGCTCAAAGCCGGAAAAGGAAATTTCTACGTTTTTGTCGTTCCGGGCGCAGCAAGGCTTGATTATAAAAAGGCTGCGAAGGCTGTTGGCGAAAAAAGCGTTGCAATGGTTCTTTCCGCGGATCTTCTCGGTCTTACCGGTTACATACACGGCGGCTGTTCACCCATCGGAATGAAAAAACTTTTTCCGACGGTTTTCCACGAAGCTGTTCTTGACCTTAAAACTGTTACGGTAAGCGCCGGAAAAATCGGAAGACAGATCGAAATTGAACCTTCGCTTCTTATTCCGCTTGTAAACGGAAAAACAGCCGATATCATAGTTGAAGAATAAGATATGTAAATATCGTCAAAGGCGCACCCTTCCGGGTGCTCCTTTTTTTATTTAAATACAAATATAAAAATCTGCCTTTTCGACAAAATTAGCACTCGTATTAAAAAAGTGCTAAAAAATTGTGAATATTTTGTATATTCGCTTGACAATGGAAAAAATATCAGTATAATATAGTTGTTGGCACTCGCAATATATGAGTGCTAAAGCATTTTAAGCAAGCGAAGGAGGAGAGCGGCAGAATGTTTTTTGACGACAGAAAAAAAAGAATCCTTTCCGCAATAGTCGAAACTTACATCCGCACCGGCGAACCGGTCGGTTCAAAAACGCTTTCCGAATTCCCGGAAATTTCCGTTTCTCCCGCAACGGTAAGAAACGAAATGGCCGCGCTTTTTGAAATGGGTCTTCTTGAACAGCCCCACACCTCCGCAGGAAGAGTTCCTTCCCATCTCGGATACAGAGCCTATATCGACAGTCTTATGCACGTAAAGCCTCTTACGGACGACGAGAAGGACGGAATCGACGCGCTGTTCAACGTAAGCGACCCGGACCCGGATAAGCTCCTTGCCGACTGTGCCGAAACTCTTGCGGAGTATACCGGCTGTGCAACGGTTGCGATGACCACCACCCCGAACTATGTAACGGTCGAACACATCGACATAGTTCCCGCGGACGAAACAACAGTGGTTCTTCTGGTAATCGCTTCCAACGGCGTTGTTAAAAGCAAGGTCTGCAGACTTGGTTTCAGAGTAAACACCGGAATAGCGGATTTCTTCAGGAAATTTGCGAACGACCGTTTTTGCGGACACACTCTTAAAGAAATCACCGCCGAATTTTTAAGTTCGGTTTCCGTCCAGCTTGGCGAATATTCCGGAGTTTTCAACCCCCTTATCGTAGGAATTTACGAACTTTGCAAAGAAGTTTACGACGGCCAGTATTACCTTGGCGGAAGAGAAAAACTTCTTACCTACAACGAATATTCCGACAGGGCGCTTGAAATCATGAAACTTATTTCAAAACGCGAAAAGCTTGGACCTGTTATCGGAAACAACCCTTCCGGAGTAACGGTTTTCATCGGAAAGGAAAACAGCCTTTCCCAGCTTTCCGGAAGTTCCCTTCTTGTTGCAAGGTTCTCAATCGGAGAAAACGATTGCGGAACGATCGGTCTTATCGGACCGGTAAGAATGGATTATTCAAGACTTATTCCCCATCTTGAATATTTTGCTGAAAAACTCGGCACACTGCTTTCAATAACATATCAGAGAAAAACAGGTGATGACAATGGATAAAGAAAAAGTAACCCCCACAGAAGAACAGACCGGAGTTCCCGCAGAAAAAACGGAACTTGAAAAACTTTCCGAAGAACTTGAAACCCTTCAGAAAGCAAAAGACGAACTTTACGACAAATATCTCCGCACCCTTGCGGAATACGACAACTTCCGCAAACGCAGCCAGCGCGAAAAAGACGCTATCTACGGCGACGCAACGGTTGATACAGTCAAAAAGCTTCTTCCCGTTCTCGACAACTTTGAAAGGGCGCTTAATTATGAATGCAAGGACGAGGAATTCAAAAAAGGAATCTCCCTTATCCAGAACACCCTCAAGGAAGTTTTTGAAAACATCGGCGTAACCGAGATCCCCGCAATGGATCAGCAGTTTGACCCCAACCTTCACGAAGCGGTCATGCACATCGACAACCCCGCCTATGAAGAAAACATCGTAACCGATGTTTACAGAAAAGGCTATATGCTTGGCGACAAAGTTATCCGCCACACAATGGTCGTTGTTGCAAACTGATAAATGTGTTAATTAAAGGCATATCTTTTTAATATAATCAAAAATCAATCTTGTAAATTTTTAACTTAATTGGAGGAATATATTATGGCAAAAATTATCGGCATTGACCTTGGTACCACCAACTCCTGCGTAGCAGTTATGGAAGCAGGCGAACCCGTTGTTATCCCGAACCCCGAAGGCGCAAGAACCACTCCTTCCGTTGTTGGTTTTTCCAAAACCGGCGAACGCGTAATCGGCCAGGCAGCAAAACGCCAGGCTGTTACCAACCCCGAAAGAACCATCACTTCCATCAAACGCCACATGGGCAGCGAATATAAAGTAAACATCGACGGAAAAGGCTATACCCCCCAGGAAATTTCCGCAATGGTTCTTCAGAAACTCAAATCTGACGCAGAAGCATATCTTGGTGAAACCGTAACCCAGGCAGTTATCACTGTTCCCGCTTATTTCACCGACGCACAGCGCCAGGCAACCAAAGACGCAGGCAAAATCGCCGGTCTTGAAGTAAAACGTATCATCAACGAACCTACCGCCGCAGCTCTTGCATACGGTGCAGACAAAGAAGACGACCAGAAAATCATGGTTTAT
>JAZTXW010000081.1:0-17760 GCA_045636625.1 Oscillospiraceae bacterium | reverse complement strand
ATGAGCCATTAGCTCAGCTGGCAGAGCACTTGACTTTTAATCAAGGTGCCCGGGGTTCGAATCCCCGATGGCTCACCACGAAAAACGCTTCGCAATTTGCGAAGCGTTTTTTTATATTTATTTCACTTTTTGAAGAAGTAAAAACGGATGTTTCATATATAAATATATATATAAAATAATATTTACTATATAATATTTAATTTTATGCTTTTTATCCTTGAATTAATATAAAAATAGTAGTACTATATAGAATATATTTATATGCTTTATTGATAAAGACAATTTGTTTTTTGGAAGGAAACGGCAAATTGTTTTTTATAAATCAAATCAATTTTAGGCAACGGGGTACCCCGTATTTTCTGCTTTTCAAGCAGAAAATAAAGGTTCCTGTTTCCTTAAAAAAGAGGAGGAAAAAAGATGAAAAGCATGATGAAAAGATGTATTGCTCTTGCGCTTGTTCTTGTAATGGCACTTTCCGGTGCAGTAAACGCATTTGCAGCATCTTACGGCTCTGTTGAACTCGTTCCCGATTTTGAGAACGCATTTACCGCAGAGTCTGACGGAGGTTATGACCTTATTAAAGACGTTGTTGAAAATTCCAAACAGGATTTTTCCGGCGTTCTTAAAGACAGCGAAGTAACCTTCATTGTTGAGCTCGAAGGCGAATCCGTCATTGAAGCAAAACCCGAAAGCGTTTCCGCTGCCGAATATATTGACAGCTCCGCGGGTGCTGAAGTTGTTGACGAAATCGTTGACGAGCAGAAAGAACTTGAGAACCGTATCAAATTTGATGACAAATTTGATTTTGATGTCGAAGGTTCTTACCAGGTCATCATGAACGGTATCGTAGTAAGCGGTCCTTACGGCGCAAAAGCTTATCTTGAAAGCCTTTCCGGCGTAAAAGCTGTTTATGTTTCCAACGTTTATGATGCTCCCGCTCCCGTTGAAGCAGAGACTTTTGCAGCTGTTACCAGCGGCGAAATGCTCGAATCCGACGAAATCGTTGCAGGAGGATACAACGGCAAAGGTTCTGTAACCGCAGTTATAGACACCGGTCTTGATATCTATCACGAAGCATTTGCAAATGCTCCCGAAGATCCTGCTCTTTCCGAAGAAGAAGTTGCGGAACTTCTTAACACCTATGCTTTCAAAGCTGAAGCTTCTGCTGAGGAACTTTACGTAAGCGAAAAAATTCCTTTCGCATACGACTATGCAGCAGGCGTAGCAGATGTAACTGACCAGCAGCAGCACGGTACCCACGTTTCCGGTATTGTCGGCGCAGATTGCGATGCATTCAGCGGTGTTGCACCTGAAACCCAGATCGTTGCTATGAAAGTATTTGAACCGACCGGCGGCGCATACGATCATGTAATCTACAAAGCACTTGAAGACGCAGTTCTTCTTGGCGTTGACGCAATCAACATGAGCCTTGGTTCCGCAAGCGGTTTTACCGAAAGCGATGAACTTACCAACGCAGTTTATGATGCGGTTAAAAAAGCAGGCATCAGCCTTATGGTTGCAGCAGGTAACGATACTAACTCTGTTGATTATACCGAAGGCCTTGGCTATGCAAAAACCTCCGAACCCGATTCCGGTATCGTAGGTACTCCTTCCACTTATCTTGCAGCTCTTTCCGTAGCAAGCGTTAACGAAGGAAAGAATTTCATGGCTTATATTCTTTCCAACGGAAATAAAATGCTTTACAGCGACACCAACGAAGGAACTGGGGTTGACTTCGTAAACGCATTTGACGGCGAAGAAGTTGAATACGTTGTTGTTCCCGGTCTTGGCGATGTAGCAGATTATGAAGGCATCGATGTAACCGGAAAAATTGCTCTTGTCCAGCGTGGCGAACTTGCTTTCACCGATAAAGAAGCAAACGCAGCAAAGGCAGGTGCAATCGGTATTATCGTATATGATAACGTCGAAGGCGCTCTTATCAACATGCAGACCAACGGAATTATTCCCGGCATCTTCATTTCTCTTGCTGACGGCGAATTCCTTATTGCACAGGAAAACAAAACTATTTCTGTTTCTTCTGATTACAAAGAATTTGCTCCCGTTGCTGACGCAGGACTTATGTCCACCTTCTCCAGCATCGGTCCCGCTCCGGACCTTTCCATTAAACCGGAAATCACTGCTCCCGGCGGATATGTATATTCCACTATTCCCGGCGGTACCTATGCTTCCATGAGCGGTACCTCTATGGCAGCTCCTCATATGGCAGGCGCAGCAGCAATCATGCAGCAGTATGTTAAAGAACAGTTCCCTGAACTTTCTGCAATTGAAAGACAGGAATTCATCAACGCACTTCTCATGAGCACCGCAGAACCCGTTCTCGACACATACGGCGTTCCCTACGCTGTAAGAAAACAGGGCGCAGGTCTTGCAAAAGTTTCCAACGCTGTAAACACCAACGCTTATGTAAGCGTTAACGGTTCCGAGCGTCCGAAAGCAGAGCTTGGTGACAGTGAAAACGGAAAATACGGTTTTGAACTTACTGTTCACAACTTCGGCGACGAAACCCTTACTTATTACATGGATTCCGTTTCCCTCACTTCCTATATCCAGGAAGCTTACGGCGATTATTATATGTTCGAAGATCAGATGGTCCTTACTGAAGATGATATCACCGTAGCATTCAGCCAGGAAGAAGTTGTTGTTCCTGCAGGCGGCGAAGTTACTGTTGCTGTAAAAATCCTTCTCAGCGACGGACTCAAAGAATTCTTCGATGCTTATTATGAAAACGGCAACTTTGTTGAAGGTTACATCTTCCTTGAATCCGCAAACGATGACGGCATTGACCTTGTTGTTCCTTATCTCGGATTCTATGGCGACTGGGGACAGGCTCCTGTTTTCGATGATACCGTGTACGATGATGAATATGCTTCCGCATACACCGGCGCAGCACTTTCCATCGATCTCATGACCGGTAACGGTTTCTATCTTGGTATGAACGCATTCACCGGAACTGTCGATGTAAATAAAATTGCTACTTCCGCATACATGGTTATGGCAGGATATTATCCTCTTATGGACTACGGTCTTCTCCGTGCTCCCAAAACCATGTCTTTCACTATCACCAATGAAAACGGCGAAGCAATTGAAATCTTCGGACTTGATCCCAACAGCGGTTATATCAACAGTTACGGCACTGAAGCAGTATTCGAAAACGTAATGAAATCCTTCTATTATGCAAACGGCGGATTTATCTGGTCTGCATACGGCCCTACCGATTACGGCTGGCTTCCTGTCGAAGTAATTGACGGAGACCTTTATTACATCGAAGAAGGTCAGTACTATATCAACGCAACCGCAAAAGTTGACGGAACCGACAGCCCTGCAGGTACTCAGGAACACACTTATCCGATTTTCATGGATAACTATGCTCCCGAAATTCTTGCAACCCGCCACGACGAAGTTGACGGTGAACATTTCGTAACCCTTGCTCTTTATGATGAGCATTACGTAATGGGTCTTCAGCTTGTAAGCCCTGATCTCCAGTATGTTTACAGCGACATCATGACCATTGATGACATTGTTGAAGAAGCAGGTGAAGTTTCTGTTCTTACCTTCAACGTAACTCCTCTTGTTGAAGCAGGACTTGAAAGCTTTGCAATTTATGCTGCAGACTATGCACAGAACGAATATCTCAGCTATGAGATCCTTCTTACTGAAGATACTGTTCCTTCCGAAAGCATCACTCTTGAAAACAGAGTAGCATATGTTTACGGCGAAAAGACTTTTGAAGTTGAAGCTTACATCGAACCTTCCAACATTCTTGAAGAAGTATACTGGACTTCCAGCGATGAAAGCATTGCAACCGTTGAAGCTAACGGCGTAAGAGTTGACGAAGAAACCGGCAGAATCTACTATAAAGCTCTTGTTACCACCAACGAAGCAATCGGTAAAGTAACCATTACCGCTGCAACTTCCGATGGTCTCAGCGCTTCCACCGAAATCAAGGTATTCTCCTTCGAATGCCTTATCCCGGATTATCCCATCTGGCCTGATCTTCCCGAATTCCCGGATCATCCTGAATTCCCGGATCACCCCGAATTCCCCGATCATCCTGAACGCCCGGATTATCCTGTATGGCCCGAACGTCCCAATCATTCCGGAAATGACGGCGGTTTTGTAGAAGTTGAAAAAGAAGAAGACGAAGTTAACCCCGAAACCGGTGCACCGGTAAAAGGAATCTCCGTTCTTGGTGCAGTTGCAGTTCTTGCAGCTTCTGCAGCAGTCTTCAAAAAATACGGAAAATAAGATATTGAATATCTGCCGTATTATACGGACAAAATAAAAAAAGAACCCGGTTTATCCGGGTTCTGTTTTTATTTGGATATTTAAAGAATGCAGGCTTTTAGCAAAGTAAAAAAAATAACGTCCGCAATGCGGACGGTATTTTTATTCGGCTTAAACGCCGAGATAGGCTTTTTTAACTTCTTCGCTGGAGGCAAGTTCAGCTCCGGTTCCGGAAAGAACGATGCTTCCGGTTTCAAGAACATAGGCTCTGTCGGAAATCGCAAGGGATTTTCCGGCGTTCTGCTCAACGAGAAGAATGGTTGTGCCGTCCTTATTGATGTCTTTGATAATATCAAAAACCTCGTCAACAAGAAGGGGAGAAAGGCCCATGGAGGGTTCGTCCATCATAAGGAGTTTAGGACGGGACATAAGCGCTCTGCCCATAGCGAGCATCTGCTGTTCGCCGCCGGAAAGCGTTCCGGCAATCTGGCTGCTTCTTTCCGCAAGGCGGGGAAAGCGTTTATAAACCTTTTCAAGGTCTTCTTTAAAAGTGTCGTCTTTTTTCTTGGAATATGCACCCATTAAAAGGTTTTCATAAACAGTAAGTTCCTGGAAGATGCGTCTTCCTTCCGGAACCTGGGACATTCCGAGATGGACGATTTTGTGGCAGGGTGTTTTGGAAATATCTTCTCCGTCATAGATAACGGTTCCGCTTTTTTTAGGGATAAGACCGATTACACTCTGCATGGTGGTTGTTTTTCCGGCGCCGTTTGCGCCGATAAGGGTTACGATTTCGCCTTCGTTTACCTCAAAGCTTATTCCTTTAAGGGCCTGAATAACGCCGTAGGAAACCTCAAGGTCTTTAACTTCCAAAAGTGCCATTTGCGTTATCCTCCTATATATGCTTTGATTACTTCGGGGTCGTTAAGGGCAACTTCCGGAGTTCCCTGAACAAGAGAGGTGCCGAAGTTGAGGACGGTTATTTCATCGCAAAGACCGGAAACGAATTTCATATCGTGCTCAATGAGCAGGATGGTGATACTGTATTCGTCGCGGATTCTGCGTACGATTTTCATAAGGTCCTCGGTTTCATGGGGGTTCATTCCGGCAGCCGGTTCATCAAGGCAGAGGAGTTTTGGATTGGTTGCAAGAGCACGGGCAATTTCAAGCTTTCTCTGTTTTCCGTAAGGAAGGTTGCAGGAAAGGTTATTGCGTTCATCAAGAAGTCCGACTATATCGAGAATTTCTTTTGCGCGGTCGCGCATTGCGCGCTCGGTTTTAAAATGTTTCGGAAGGCGGAAGATGCTTTCAAAAACTCCGCATTTGAATTCGGGTTGGTTATGAAGACCGACCATTACGTTTCTGATAACGGTCATGTTGTTGAAAAGGCGGATGTTCTGGAAAGTTCTTGCAATACCTTTGTGGTTGATGGTTTCCTGGCCTTTTCCGGTAAGGTCCTCTCCGTCAAGCCAGAAACGGCCGGTTGTGGGTTTATAAACACCGGTGATCATATTGAAAACGGTTGTTTTGCCTGCGCCGTTGGGTCCGACAAGACCGTAAAGCTGTTTTTCTTTTATTTCGATATTGAGATTCTGAACAGCTTTAAGACCGCCGAAGGAGATTCCGAGATTTTCGGTTTTAAGAACAACTTTGCTCATTTATTTCTCCTCCTTTCCGCGTTTATCGGGGGTATAGGGAGAACTTGTCTGGAAATCAACAGAAAGTACTTCATCCATTTTGATCTTGGTGGGAACACGGTCCCATTTTGCCTCGTCGTCCTTATGTTTGGAAGGATTATGGGGTTTGAATCTGTTGACAAACACCTTGAGGTTGTGTTTTTCACGGAAGTTTTTAAGCGCGGGAGCATTGTTATAAATTACGAGAACAATGAGGATGAGCGCATAGATAAGATCCTGGAGAACCGCAAGGTTGCCGGTAAGGATGGTCTGGAGCTCGACGTCAAGGAAAGTGATGAGAGCTGCAGCGATGATTGCGCCGTTGATATTTCCCATACCGCCGAGAACAACCATAACAAGAATCTCGATGGAATAGTTATAACTGAACTTGGTGCTTTGTACAGTAAAGTTGGAATAGCTATAAAGAACACCTGCGATTCCTGCAAAGAAAGAGGAAATCGCGAAAACAAGAAGTTTATATTTGGTTACGTCAATTCCGGTTGCTCTTGCTGCGATTTCGTTGTCTCGGATCGCGGTGATCGCTCTTCCGTGTTTCGAACGGATAAGGTTCTGGGTAACAGCAAGTGTTGCAAGAACCATGATGAAAGCGATTATGAAAAGAACGTCCTTTTCAAAACGGGGGGTGTCAAGACCGAGAGAGCCGCCGAAAGATTCCTTGGAGGAGTTCATAAAGACGGAACGGACGATTTCACCGAAGGCAAGGGTTACGATAGCCAGATAGTCACCGCGAAGGCGGAGCGCAGGAAGACCGATTATAATTCCGAAAACGGCTGCGATTGTACCGCCAACGATAAGAGAAATGATGAGAGCGGGCCATTCGCCAAGGGTCGGTTCAAGGATAACCGAAACTTTGCCGCCGAGATATGCGCCTATGCACATAAATCCGGCATGACCAAGAGAAAGTTCGCCGAGGAAGCCGACAACCATGCTCAGGGAAACCGCAAGGGTTATGGCGATTGCGACTTTTTCAAGGAGGTATTTATCGGAGCTTTCGAGAAAACCGGTAAGAGAAAGTATTGCGAAGATAACCGTTACGGCAGCAACAGCAATATAGTTTGCGTAATGGTTCCATTTAATGTTTTTAAGTTTTTCCATTATACTTTCTCCCTTCTCTTCTTGCCAAGGATTCCGGTAGGACGGACAAGAAGTATGATGATGAGAATAAGGAACTCGATTGCGTCGGTATAGGGTGCGATTGCCGGGATTTTAAGAGAGACAGCTTCTACAACGCCCATAAGGATACCGCCGAGCATTGCGCCGGGAATGGAACCGATTCCGCCGATAACCGCGGCAGTGAAGGCTTTGATTCCGGGCATTGCGCCAAGGGTGTTGGAAAGGCTGGGGGATTTCATAAGCATGAAAAGTCCGGCAAAAGCCGCAAGACCGGAACCGATTGCGAAAGTGATCATGATGATGCGGTTTACGTTGATTCCCATAAGCTGGGCCGCACCCTTATCTTCAGAAACCGCAATCATGGCACGTCCGGTTCTTGTGTATTTTACAAAAAGGGTAAGGGCGGTCATGATTATTACGGAGCAGACAAGAGTTACGAGGATATAAACCGGGATCGAAAGTTCGCCGATTCTGATATTTCCGAGATCCGCGATGGTGACCATTTTCGGTGCGGAACCGAAAATCATCTGTGCGGAAGATTGGAGAAGATAGCTTACGCCGATGGCGGTGATGAGTACTGCAAGGGGAGAAGCTCCGCGAAGAGGACGGTATGCGATTTTTTCGATTGTAACACCGAGAACTATGCAAAGAGCCACAGCCACAAGGAAACTGATTATCGGGTTTCCGGTAAGGGTAAGACCGACATAAATCATATATCCGCCTACCATGATTACGTCGCCATGGGCGAAGTTGAGCATTTTTGCGATTCCGTAAACCATGGTATAGCCAAGAGCTATCATGGCATAGGTACTGCCCATGCTCAGTCCGTTTATCAATGTTTCAATAAATTCCATAAAAATTCCTACTACTTTTAATTAGCATAAATTGCCGGAGCAGAATTCTGCGCCGGCAAATTTATGTTTATTATTTATTTTTTAAAAAAATCAGTTTGCTTCTTTAAGGGTGTATTTTACAGCGCCTTTTGCAACATATCCGTTTTCATCCCAGGTGATGTCGTTACCGGTTACACCGCTGTAGGAGAATCCGCCCTGGAACTGTGCTTTAAGAATATCGCAGAGGTCGGAAGCGGAGATGGTTACTTCGATGGTTTCGCCTGCGTCAACAGCAGCCTGCATTGCATAGTAGATTGCGTAAACGCAGTCATAAGCGGAAGCGCCGAACTGGTTAAGGGTATCAGTGCCGAATTTTTCGGTATATTTTGCGATATATTCAGCAGCCATACCTTCGGTTGCGTTGGAATCGAAGTGAGAAAGCATGGAAACTTCCTGAGGAATTACGGAGAAGTCTTCGAACTGACCTGCAAGGCCGTCGAAACCGTCGCATCCGTAATAAACAGCATCGTCAGCGATAATGCCTTTTGCCTGGGTCATAAAGATGGATGCAGGCTGATAATAGATGGGCATGAAAATGAAGGTGCAGTCTTTAAGGGTGGAAATCTGGGAAGAGAAGTCGGAAGCTTCGCCGGTGAAAACAGTTTCAACGGTTGCGATGGAAGGATCGAGGTTATCTTTGAACTGTTCAAAAATACCGTTGGAATAAGCATCGTCGGATTTATAGAAGATACCGATTTCGGAAAGACCGAGGGAGTTTACATATTCAGCAGCAACTTTACCCTGGTTGCCGTCTGCGAAGCACATCTGATATCCGTTGTCGAATTCAGGAACTTTGTCGCCGGAAGCGGAAGGGGTGAGGAAGAAGACGTTGTCTTCAACGGAAAGCTGTTTGAATTCAAGTGCGGGACCGGTGGTTACGGTACCGAGGGAAACCTGCATTCCGCTTTCAAGCATGGAAGCATAGTTTGCGGCAACTTTGGTCGGGTCATGGGTATCGTCGGTTGCGACAAATTTGAACATAACGCCGTTGAAACCGCCGTTTGCGTTGATCTCATCAACAGCCATCTGTGCGGAGTTTGCTACAGCAACGCCATATACTGCTGCTGCACCGGTAAGGGGACCGGAAACGCCGATTACAAATTCGGTGTTGTTTTCGGTGTAGTTTGCACCGCCGGAACATGCGGCAAGGCCGAATACCATAACAAGGGCCATAACCGCTGCGAAAAGTTTTTTGAAGTTGGATTTCATTTTAAAAGCCTCTTTTCAACGATTTAAAGTGATTGAATCTATAATAGCACAATTTGTCGAATATGTTAATAGTTAATAATTACAAAATTTATATGAATATTTTATTATATTTATATATATGTAACCTATTATAAAAATAAGTGAATAATATGCAGGATCAAAGTTGTCAATCAATGCATGAAAGACTTGTAAAAAAACAGCGAAGAGATATAATATATTCATATTACATAAAAACAGGATACTGATTCGGAGGTTTTTGAATGATTGTAAAGACCGTTTGCGAATACAATGAAGACGGCGCGCTTGTGTATCTTGAAAATTTTCCGGGAGCTTTTGTCCGCGGAAGAAATTATCAGAACGCCGCTGCAAAAATAAAAAAAGAGGCTGAAAGCTGGCTTGATTGGGAAAGCGGAAAAGCTTTGCCGGATTCTCCCCTTGAAATTGAACTTGTTCAGGAAAAGAAAAGCGAACTTCGTATCTGTGACGCGGATTCGGACGTGATTTTTGATTCGGAGCGGGAACCGATGACAATGGAGGAATATAACCGACTGAAGATCCTTGCTCTTCGTTCCGCAATGGATCTTGAAAGAATGTATGATTCGGTTCCGGACAAAAAGATGAGGATTGTTCCGCAAAGAGAAACTTTTTACGGAAAAATACCTTCAACCGCAGAAGAAATGTATAATCATTGCATGAACATAACCGAATATTATTTCGGAGAAATCGGCGTTGAAGCGGAAAACGGACCGGATATTCTTTCCTGCAGGCAGAAAGGCTTTGCGGAACTTGAGAAGCAGGAGAATTTTCTTCAGAACAAAGTTTTTGAGGGAAGCTATGGAGAAGAATGGTCGCTTCGGAAAGTTTTGCGCCGTTTTATCTGGCATGACAGAATCCACGCGAAAGCGATGTACAGAAGAGCCTATGAGGCATTCTGGGATGCGGAAATAGACAATGTTTTCCGTTTCAGAAGATAAAACAAAAATCCCTGCTTTTTATATAAGCAGGGATTTTTTTAAAGCAGAAGATATATGAGCGCGAGCAGAAGCTTTGGATCTGATTTTTCGTTCCAGAGAATCCAGAGCAAAGCAAGAATCACGATTTTTTCACTGTCTGTTCCGCCGAAGATTACCGAAAGCGGGTTTTCGGGATTTTTTGATCCTTTATCCGAAAATGGCTTTGGCGGAGGAGAAGGTATAAACGGATCGGGATTACTTACAAGTCTTGCCCGGGACTGCATTTCACGCACCCGGTTTTCGGCTTCTTTTTGCATTTCGGAAAGCGCCTCCTCGGAATAAGCGTTGTGGTGCCATTTCAGAACTGACCACCTCCGAAAATTCCGCTTTCCTCAAGAGCGGGAAGAATGCTCATCAGCCGAAGGATATTTATTGCTCCGTCAACTTTATGAGGATCTTTCAGATGCGGACGGAGCGCCATAAGAAGATTTACGTTACGGTCGTCGCAGGACATTTTTGAAAAAATCTCCTGCAGCTTCATCAGCATGTTGATATCAATATTCGGAACCGGAGAATTTTGATTTTGCGGAGGATTCTGCTCAAAAAGTGAGGAAAAATCAAAAGGCAGCGCAGAGGAATTCCGGTTTTCCGGCGGTCGGGAATTGTTTTGCTGAAAAGAAGAAAGAAGATTGCGGATATTTTGCTGCGCTTCCGGGTTTTGAAGTATGGCCGAAAGTTGTTCGGAAAGGTCCGGCATATCAGCCGCCTCCAATCAGTTTTTTAATGATCGCCTGATTTTTCGGATCGGAAAGAAAACGTTCCAGTTCCTGGGGGCTGTTTGCGTAATGCCGGATCTTTGGTGCCGCAATATTTCCGAAGACGCCAAGATCGTTGTTTTTTGCGGCAGAAGCAAGTTTTTCCTTGCTGATGCCGAGTTTTTTGCTTGCGGCTTCAAGAATTGAATTCTGCTGTTCCGGTGTAAGGTTAAAATCCATGATAAATTCCGCCTTTCATAAAAATTATGGATATCCGCCTTGTGCAAAAGACAAAAGCGGAATATAATAAAAAATATGAAATCGCTTTTTGCGATATTCCGAAGAAGGAGGCTTTTATAAAAATGAGGGCAGTTGTTTTTTCGGACAGCCACGGAAATTATGATGTTCTTGAAAAAATCATGGAACGCCACAAAGATGACGCGGATATTTTTATCCATCTTGGGGATGGCGAAAGGGAACTTGAACTTATTCAATATGTTTATAACAATAAAAAAATCTGTTTCGTTGCGGGAAACTGTGATTGGGGAACGGACAGACCGGATTATGATATTATAAAATTCGGGGGAAAAACAATTTTTTTCACCCACGGCGCAAGATTTGGTGTAAAGAGTGATATTAGCGTTGCAAAGCTTTTTGCAAGAAAAAACGGGGCGGATATTCTTCTTTTCGGGCATACTCATATTGCGGTGACGGATTATGATGACGGACTTTATATTATGAATCCGGGAAGCTGCGGAAGACCGAGAGAAGGCGGACCGAGTTACGGAATAATCGATATCACCGAAGCGGGAATTGCGATGCATACTGTGGAAATTTAATATTATAAAAAATTCCGACGCTTTTCCGTCGGAATTTTTTTGTTCTAAATAAAAATTCCTTTGCATAGATTTTGAAAAGAAAACGAAAAGGAGAGGAATTTTTATGGAGCTTGATCTTGATTTGGGCAAAGTTTTTTGCTGCGGAACTGCCGAAGAAAAAAAGGCGGTTATTCCGCTTGATTGTTCGATTGTTCTTCCGGATTATTTTCCGGACGTTATGAAGATACTTAGATATACTGCGAAAACGGTTAAATCGCCGGTTTTTTCCGAAGGAGGGACCGAAACTGTTTCGGGAAACGTCAATATAGAAGTAAGTTATGTTTCGGAAGAAGGCGAACTCTGTTCCTGCAGTCAGTTGAGATCTTTCAGCCACAGTTTTGATTGTTCCGGAAAAATTTCCGCAGCGGAATGTTCCGTAAAAGTTTATGAGATAGGCTGCAGAGCTGTTAATAAAAGAAGGATCGACCTGCACGGAAACATAGAGGTGATTTTAAGATTGCTTTCCGGGGAAGAAAAGAACGTTGTGACTTCCGTAAAAGGAGCGGGTTCCGTATGCAAAAATAAAAGTGTGGAAGCGGTTGTTCCTGTAGGGGAATTTTTCAAGAGTTTTACTGTTGAGGAAAAAGGTGAAACCGATGAAGGAATGCCGGCTGCAGGTAAAATCATCAGAACGGGGGCCTATGCTGAAATCAGCGAATGCCACGTTATTCAGGATAAAATCGTTACAAAAGGCGAAGTGAAGGTCGAAATTCTGTGGGCCCCGGAAAAAGGCAGCGGAAGCGAAGAAGGTTCATTTATTTCAACCTTCAGTTATCCGGTAAGCAGAATGACGGAAGCGGATGGGATTTTGCTGACAGATATCTGTGACGCAAGATATGAAGCGGATTTCCCTGAAATTTCGGTTTCCGGAGACGGAAAGTTTTTTGATATTAAAGTAAAAGTGGGGATTTTTGCAAGGGTTTACAGGAAAGAGAAAAAAGAATATGTTGAAGATATGTTTTCGGCGGATTATGAATCAAAAGCGGAAAAAGACTATATAACCGTTATAGACGGAGCGGTTCCCGTTTCGGCAAGGGAGACGATATATGAAAAATTTGAACTTCCGGAGGCGGTTTCTTCGGTTGCGGATATCTGGATCGAAGCGGAAGAACCTGTTCTTTCGGAAGAAGGAGCTATAAAAGCCGGGGCAAAACTTTGTATGTTTGCCGGTGACAGCGACGGCAATCCGGTTTATTTTGAAAAATATATTGAAAGGAAAATTTCTTCAAAAGCCGAAGGAAAAAATATTATTTTTCACAATCTTTCGGCGGTTGTCGGAAAAACCGAATTCAGTTCCGGGAACAATGGGAAAGCGGAAATTTCGGCCGAAATATTTATTGACGGAACGGTTTATACGGTCCTGAGCACCGAAATGGTAACAGCGTGCTCAATAAACAAGGAAAAGAAAATTGAGCACGGAGATGCCGCGCTTATTCTTTGCTATGCCGAAAAAGGTGAGGAGATCTGGGACGTTGCAAAGAAATATCGGGTTTCGCCAAAGAGCATAATGGAAGAAAACAAAACAGACGATGAGATTCTTAACAAGAAAACAATGCTTGTGATCACAAGATAAAATATTGAGCATAATCAAAAAGACGGTGAAAACCGTCTTTTTTTTGATAGCTTTGTGAAAGAAGAAAACGGCATAATTGGGCGGTTTTTCCGCTTTTTCCAGATGCTCCGGAAAGCTTTTGAAAAATTCGACAAAAACAAAAAAACAAAAGTTTTCAGGATGGTGGAATCTGACGGTTTTTGAAAAAACGCTGTGCTTTTTCTTTGCGAAAAGGGTAAAATCGTTCCTGCGGCGATTCGTTCTTTGGAGAGAGAACGGTTTGCCTGAAATAAAAAAGCTAACCTAAATTACGGAGGAAGTTTAACATGAAAAAAGCTCTTGCTCTTTTGCTTGCTCTCATGATGACTGCGGCAATGGGTGTGACTTCGTTTGCTGACATCCCTGTTATAGACCTCACTGAAGAAATCGGAAGCGCTTCCGGCACTTATATCAAGATTTCCGATTCCGATATCTGGACCGCTCCGCCTTCCAGCACCGGCAGCAGCGCAACTTACTATACCAACGGTATGGGCGGCGTTGTTTATTTTTCCATGATTTTCAAACCCAACACCTATAAAAACGTTAAAGTTGAAACCACCGGCATCGTTTCCGCAGAGGTTCTTGATTATGATCCCGCGGTATATTCCGCAGATGATGAAGTATGGAAACCCATCAGCGAAAATATCAACTTCAGCATAGGCGATTCCAAAAGCGGTTCCACCGTTGGTTATGACAAAATCACCACTGTTGTAAACAAAGGTACTTATGACGAAGCAACCGGCCTTTTCACCGTTACCGAAGAAGGAAAAGCTGTTGTTTCCTATGCAAAAGGCGGCAGTACCGAAGCAAAAACCGAACTTAACGATGACAAAACCGAACAGACTGTTGTAACCGTTGAGACTATTGATTTCAGCACCGATTACATCGAAGTCAGAGCTGCAGCAAAAGCACTTAACGACGCAGGTAAAACCACCCGTTATGAGGCAATCTGCAACCAGGATGTTTATATCGTTAAAGTAAAAGTTGCCGATAACTTTGGCGTAAACTATGCAAAAGGTACTTTCCAGGCAAAAGCAACCGGTGCAACCGACGGCAAAGCATACGCGGGTATCAAAAATGACGTTATTGCCGACGTTGCGATTGCATCCAAAGATACCGTTGAATATTACGCAGAACATTACAAAAACAACGCAAAAGGCGAAATTTTCCCAATCAATGAAGCAACCGAAAAATCCGATTTCGGTTATTGGGATTTTTATGAGGACAGAATGTCTTCTTCCAAAGCGTTTGTAATTTCCACCACTGCTTTCCGTGCCGTTACAGGCGAAGGCCTTACTCTTGTTAACAACACCGCTGACCCCAGCGTTATTGTTGAGATCGACGAAGTTTCCGCAAATCAGGGCGGTGTAAACTTCCTTAACGACAGCGGCGCAAAATATAAAAAAGTTGACGGAAAACAGGTTTTTGACAACTATTATCTTGATTTCTATGGTACCCAGACCATTGCAAGCGATTTTACCATTACCTGGAAACCGGGATGCACCTATGGTGAACTTCTTCAGAAATTCGGCATGAATACCGACGAGAGCGAAAATCTTATTTTCCATCTTAACATCGACGGCAAAGACACCAAACTTCTTATCGATTTCGGAAAAGTAAATCTTTATGATGAAGTTGAAATCGAAATTGAAAGAAAAGCAGGTTCCACCCTTGGCAGATACATTCTTTCCAGCACCAAAGTTACTGTCGGCGGAAATACCGGCTCCGGTTCTGGTTCCGGAAACGGTTCCAACAACGGCGGAACTTCTGACGAACAGAACCCCAACACCGGTGCGGAAGATATGATCGGCGTTATTTCTGCAATGGCTGTTGTTTCCGCAGCGGCAGGCGCAGCTCTTATTTTCAAAAAGAGAAAATAATCGGATTTTGACTGATAGTTTTCTTTAAAACAAAAATGTCCCTTCGGAACTCTCCGCCGAAGGGGCATTTTTTATAATAAAGGCGAAAAAATCCCATTATTTCACGGTTTTTCTTGACAAAGGAAAAAGCCGGTGATAAAATGAAAACCCACAGAATTATAATACCTTAAAATATATAAAACGCAGGAGGGAGCACAATGGTTGTCGGAAGAGAAGGAAAACTGGATTCCATGGAAAAAAACTGGAGTTCCCAGGGAGCAAAATTCGTTGTTGTCTATGGAAGCCACAAAAGCGGAAAAACAGCAGTTCTTTCTGAATTTGCCGAAGGCAAACGCGGAATTTTGTTTTCTGCACAGTGCCTTAACTCTTTTATGAATCTTCGCCTTTTCGAAAAAGCTGTTTCGGAATTTTCCGGTGAGGAAGAGGATTTCCCCACATGGAAAGTTGCTTTTAAAAGGATTGCGGAATTTGCAAAGGATGAAAGATTCCTTCTTGCGATAGACGATTTTGCCGATCTTGTTTTTGAAGACAGAACGGTGCTCAAAGACTTCCGCAATGCTTTTGAGAACGAATGGAGAAACAGCAATATTTATGTTGCCGCAGGCTGCGGAAGGGTTTTCTTTACAGAAACGGAAATCCTTGCGGAAAATTCCGCCGCATCCATGCGTCGCCCGATTATATATAAACTTGAAGAACTTGATTATCTTGATTCCGCAAAACTTTTGCCGAAAGAAGTTTCCGCAAGGGATAAAATGAGATATTACTGCTGCCTTGGAGGAATTCCGGAATATCTCAGACTTGTTGAAAGCGGAAAAACTTTTGAGGAAAACATAAGAAAAATTTTCCTTGAAAAAGATTCTCCGCTTTTCGGGGAACCCCCGATGCTTTTCCTTGATGAACTTCGTGAACCGGAATTTTATAATTCCATTCTTTTTGCCCTTGCAAAAGGAAGCCTGCGCATAAACGAAATTGTTGCGGAAACCGGAGAAAGTTCCACCAAGGTAAACAAATATCTGCTAACCTTGCTCCAGATGCAGATAGTAAGCAGGGATATTCCTTTCGGTGAAGAAAACAAAGTCAGCAGAAAGGGCGTTTATACAATAAGTTCCAAAGCGCTTGCTTTCTGGTTCCGCTTTGTTCTTCCGAACAAAACCGCAATTGCAACCGGAAGACCGGTTCTTGAAAATTTCATGGAAGAAATCGACGGATATATTGACGGAAAACTGTTTGAGCAGATCTGCACGCAGTACATGCTCCGCAAAAATAAGCAAGGCATGCTTCCTTTCCTCAGCCCTGTTATTGCGGGATACTGGAGCTCTCTTAAAGAATATTCCGACGCAAAACTTGTTGCCGCAAACCAGCGCAACCGACAGATCCTTTTTGCGGAATACAGAAGAAGCTTTTCCGAACCGGGTGAACAGCTTCTTTCAAGACTTCGCAAGAACGACAAGCTTTTCACCGAATATTGGGAACGCTTTGATATGCTTTTCTCGGTCGAACCTTTTCCGAGAGAGATCCGCAATCTTGAAAATATGAAGCTGAAGCTTGTTGATATAGAAGGACTTTATAAATAATATTATAATACATTATATTAAGGAGAATGAAAAATGGATTTTGTAATTGAACTTATAGGTTATCTTGGTTCTATACTTGTTCTTATTTCTATGCTCATGTCGTCCGTAATAAAGCTGAGAATTATAAATACAGTCGGAAGTATCATTTTCACTTTTTATGCTTTTATAATCCAGACTTATCCGACAGCTATCCTTAACGTTATTCTTGTAGGAGTAAATATATATAACATTATTAAACTTCTTAAATCCACAAAGCAGTACGATCTCGTTGAGGTAAAAGCAGAAGAATCTTTTGCGAGATATTTTATTGAGCATTATAAAAAGGATATAGAGATCTATTTCCCGGATTTCAGAAATGACGCCTTTATGTATGACACTGCATACATAATTTGCTGCAAGGCTGATCCCGCCGGAATCCTTCTTGGAAAGAAAGACGGAGACGAAATTGAAATATCTCTTGAATACACAACCCCCATGTACAGGGACTGCTCTGTCGGTAAATTCCTTTATGCCGAACTTGATAAAAAAGGAATAAACAAACTTATCTATAAAACTGCGGACGAAAAGCACGCAGAGTATCTTAAAAAGATGGGCTTTTCCAAAAATGAAGAAGGATATATTAAAAAAATATAATATATAATAAAAAGAGCAGACCTTTTGGTCTGCTCTTTTTGGTACGCCCGACGGGAATTGAACCCACGCACCCGGCTCCGGAGGCCGGTGCTCTATCCACTGAGCTACGGGCGCAAAATACTATAAATAAGTATATCAAAAAAAAATTGAAATTCAAGCAAAAAAAATCGAAAAAAGGTATTGACATTTGTTTTTTAGTTTGCTATAATAACAAAGCTGTCACTTCGAGTGACACGAAATCACAAAGGACCTTGAAAATTGAACAACAGGAAGAAACAAGAATTAAACCCTTGTATTCATTTGAGTAAATTCCAAAAGTAATAGCAAGTCAGTGAGACT
>JAZTXW010000080.1:0-7448 GCA_045636625.1 Oscillospiraceae bacterium | reverse complement strand
TATCCGCAAAGAAAACTTTTACAATTACGAAAAATGCAAGAAAGGTTGCGCCCTGAATAACAATGGTTCTTATGAGATTGGCATCCAATTTTATAAGCCAGCTATCCATATTGTTACCAAACTTTCTGTAATTTTTTGTTTTTTAAAATCAGAAGGGTTTTACGAAAATAAGGATAAGGGCAATTACAAGGCCGTAAATACCGGTGGTTTCGGAAACTGCCTGACCGAGAAGCATGGTGGAAATAATTTTGCTCTGTGCTTCGGGCTGTCTTGCAACTGCTTCAACACCTTTGCCTGCTGCAAAACCTTCGCCGATTCCGGGGCCGATTGCCGCAAGACCTACGGAAAGGCCTGCGCCGATGGCGCTTGCTGCATAAATGAGATCCTGTCCAGTAATGTTTTCCATGTGAGTTCTCCTTTTTATTAAAAATATTTTTTTCTTTTTTTATCCTGCTATAAACAGCATTGAAAGCATACAGAAGATATAGGCCTGAAGGCAGCCTGCGAATACGTCAAAGTATCCGTGAACAACCGCCATCGGGAAAAGAGGAAGCATACAGATTATTGCAAGGCCCATAACAAGTGCTTTTTTCCCTTTTTCAAGGGTCTTAAGTTTTTTATACTGTTTCGTAAGAAGCAAAACAGTAAGCAGAACAGCCGCCGCAGAAATCCAGATGGGGATAAAGTTGGAGCCGACAAGAAGTGCATAGATAAGTGCACCAAGCATCATTCCACCCATCATGTTTCCGAACAGACGGAAAGTAAGGGAAACGGGGTTTGCAAGTTCGCCAATGATGTTCATCGGAAGCATTATCGGAATCGGTTCAATAAAGGATTTGAAATATGCTTTTACACCCGTTGTTCTGATTTTATTCACCTGTGTAAGAATAAAAGTAAGAATTGCCACAGCCGCCGGGGTCGCAATATCCGCCGTAGGCGCTCTTACAACGCCAAGGCTTATGAAACCGCTTATGTTAGAAACAAGCAGGAACGAGAAAAGAGCAAGAAAATACGGAACAAAAGCTTTGCAGTTTGCGCCCATGTTACTTGTGACCATGTCATCAATCGCACCGTAAAGCATTTCCGCAATTACCTGTTTCTTTCCCGCGGGTTTGACTTTAAGCCCGCTTCCGAGCCAGATGAACAAAGCGGAAAGCAAAATCAGAATAAGCCAGGTCCACACCATTGTATTCGTGATTTCAGTTCCCAAAAACGAAATTCCGCTGCTTTGTACCTCTGAAATAGATATTCCCACAATCATACCTCCTTTCCGGTCTTTTTCCTGACCAAATTATCCAAAAACGCCGTTAAGCAAATTGAATATGATATGCTCAAAAGTCCCAACGCCGCTCCGATAAAGCTTACATCGGGGTTCTTTATTGCCACAACCAAAACGACAATGCGTATCGCAAGTCTTAACAAAAAATTTATTACGGTTATTATTGACGCGTTTTTTTCGCTTCCGGAAAAAAGACTTTTTCCGATGGCAATCTCGTGCTGTCTGAAAACAAGCTGAGCCGCCGCTCCGCCGAGAAAAACACCAAGAGCAACCTCTTTTGCCGCTCCGAAGAAAAGCGAAACAAGAACAGCAAAAACGCAGATAAAAACCGCGAAAACGCGGACGTTTTTCACTGTAAGAAGGGTTCCCTCTTCGTTTTCATTAATCCCGCTCAGAATCTGATTCAACATTTTTTTCCTCTTTTAACCAAACATCCTTGATAAGGTAATAGCATCCTCTGTATCCGGAATATACTCCGCAGATTATTCCTGCCGCGGTAAACCAATATCCGCCGTTTCCGTATTTTCCGTCAAGCCAGATTCCCACCGCCATGAGAAGAATTATTGGACAAATTGCGCTTATCGAAACCTGAAAAAGCATTGATGAAGATTTGATTATACTTCGTATTTCACCGGGTTTCATCAGTTTTCCCCTTCCTTTTCAAAAATCCCCGCTTTTTCAAGAACTTCGCAAATTTCTTCTTCAGAAAGATTCTTCAGTTCTTCTTCAAAACTTCCGTAAAATTCGGTTTTTTCGTTTTCAAAAAAATCTTCTTTCGGAAGATCGAATTCAGCTTTCTGAGGTTCTCTTCTCTGTCCTCTTTTTTCCCATAAGATTCTCTGGTCCTGCTCATCTTCGGGAATTATAAAAACGTCGCCATCGGTTTTTCCGGAAGCTATGCGATTTATAAGAAGACGTTTTGCAAAATTGTTTATCAATAAAAAAACGCCAAGAAAAAGAAAAACTATCCAAAGTTTGTCCATAGGCCGTTTCTCCTTCTCCTTTGCGTTTATTTTTGTCTATTAATTGTTATTATAATAATAGCATATTTGAAAACCTTTGTAAATAAAAATACGTTATAAAATTAACGAAATTTACCATAATATTTTGTCTTATTTTCAAAACATCTCCGACAGCATCAATTTGCCGTCTTGATTCATCATTTTTACTGTGGTATAGTTTGCTGTAGATAAAAAACGAAAGGCGGCGAAAATTTGGAACTTTCCGAAAAATGCGAACTTTGCCCACGAAAATGCGGTGCAGACAGAATTTCCGGTAAAAAAGGTTTTTGCGGCGGAGAAAAAGACATTAAAATTGCAAGAGCCGCACTGCATTTCTGGGAAGAACCCTGCATTTCCGGCGAAGAAGGTTCCGGAACGGTTTTCTTTTCGGGATGCACAATGCGCTGTGTTTTTTGCCAGAACCGCGAAATAAGCCGCGGTGAAGCCGGAAAACTCATCTCTGTGGAACGTCTTTCCGAAATTTTCCTTGAACTTCAGCAAAAAGGCGCGAACAACATAAATCTCGTAACTCCGATGCATTATGCTCCGCAGATAACTTCCGCATTGGATATCGCAAGAAAAAACGGACTTTCTCTTCCTATCGTATGGAACACAGGCGGTTGGGAGCTTCCCGAAAGTGTTTCCGCGGTAAAAAATTATGCGGATATCTGGCTTTCGGATTTCAAATATTTTGATAATTCTTTAGCAGAAAAATTTTCCTCCGCGAAAAATTATTTTGAAAATGCTTCCGTTTCGCTTAAAAAAATGTTTGAACAAACCGGCGAAGCGGTTTTTGATGATGACGGTATGATGAAAAAAGGAATTATTGTCCGCCATCTTGTCCTTCCCGGACACACGGATGACAGCAAAAACGTTCTTCGCTGGCTTTGGGAAAATTTCGGCGATAAAATCTGGATAAGCATAATGAATCAATACACTCCCCTTTGTTCCGACGAAAGATTTCCCGAACTTTTCCGCAGCGTGACCGACGAAGAATATAATGATGTCATTGATTATGCTGTGTCTCTCGGAATTGAAAATGCCTTTGTTCAGGAAGGCGGTGCCGTTTCCGAAAGTTTCATTCCTCCCTTCGACCTTGAAGGAGTATAAATAACAAAAATCGCCCCGGGTTCAAAAAAAGTTCTTGCTTTTTCTGTCCCGGGGTGTTATATTTGTACTCGTATGAAAAACAATCGTTTTTAAGGAGCGGACTTTTATGAACGAGAATCCTGTTAAAATTATCGTTGATGCGGATCTTCTTCCCGAAGTTCTTATCAAGGTTATCGAAGCAAAAAAAATGCTCTCCCAAGGCAAGGCAAGAAATTCTTCCGAAGCGGCAAGAATGGCCGGAATCAGCCGCAGCGCATTTTACAAATATAAAGACGGTATCGCCGTTTATAATGATGAAAGCCGCGACAAAATAGTAAACTATTATATGACCCTTGTGGACAAACCCGGAATCCTTTCAAACGTTCTTGCCGTTCTTTCAAAATATGGTGCAAACGTTCTTACTCTTAACCAGAATATTCCGATAGACGGCGCGGCACCCTGCACCATTTCCTTCACCACCGGAAATCTCAAATGCGACGGACACACTCTTCGCGAAGCTATCCGCGCCATCGACGGAGTTATAACCTGCCGCAACCTTAAGGAGAGAAAATAAAATGAAAATCGCCGTGCTCGGTCATGGAACAGTCGGTTCCGGAGTCTGCGAGATCCTTTTGCAGCGCAAAGCGGAAATTTCTTCCGCCGCAGGAAAACCGGTTGAACTTGGTTACGTTCTTGATATAAAAGACATCGGAGAGGTTCCCTATTCCGAAAAATTCACAAAAGATTTTTCCGCTGTGCTTTCCGACCCTGAAGTCGGAATTGTTGCGGAATGTATAGGCGGGCTTGAACCCGCCTATTCCTATATAAAATCCGCTTTGGAAAACGGAAAAAGCGCCGTAACCTCCAACAAGGAACTTGTTGCGGAAAAAGGCGCGGAACTTTTGAGCATTGCCCGTGCTCACAACGTAAATTTCCTTTTTGAAGCTTCCGTCGGCGGCGGAATTCCCCTCATCCGCCCGCTTTATTCTTCGATGAATTCCGCCGGAATTACCGAAATCGCCGGAATTCTTAACGGAACAACGAACTATATACTTACAAAAATGTTCCGTTTCGGTGAAGAATACGAAAGCGCGCTTTCCGATGCTCAAAGGCTCGGATATGCGGAGCGGGACCCTTCCGCCGATGTGCTCGGCTGGGATTCATGCCGCAAGATCGCTATTCTTTCTTCCCTCGTCTGGGGAAAGGCATTAATGCCTTACGAAATTCCCACTGAAGGTATAGATAAAATATCTTCCGACGACGTAAAAGCCGCAGAAACATGCGGTTTTTCAATAAAACTTCTTGCAAGGGCAAAGGTTATTGAAAACGGAAAAATCTTCGCAAAAGTTTCTCCCGCACTTGTTAAAAACACTTCTCCCCTTGCAACGGTAAACGATGTTTTCAACGCCGTGCTCATAAAAGCGCTTACCACCGGAGAAGTTCTTTTTTACGGAAAAGGTGCCGGAAAAATGCCCACTGCTTCTTCCGTTATAGCGGATATAATCGAATGTGCAAAATCCGGCGGCAATATCGGAACCGTTTTTTGGGAAAACAGCAAGCAAAGTGTCTTCGCCGGAAAAGATTCTTCCCCCGAAAGATATTTCATCCGAACCGATTGCGATGTTTCCGCGTTCATTCCTGAAGCCGAAAAAGCTTCTGAAAACGTTTATATAACTTCTTTACTTACAGAAACAGAGGTTTCCATGCTCATCAAAAAAATAAATGAGCACGGAAAAGTTCTGTCAACAATCCCGATTTTTGAATAATATATCACAAGGAAGCAAAAAAACATGTTGAAAATAAGAATCCCCGCTTCCACCGCGAATCTCGGAAGCGGATTTGATTCCCTTGGAATCGCTTTGAATCTTTATAACTATATTGAAATCGAAGAAGCTGACGGATGCAGAATTTCTTCCGCTGACGGAAGCGAAATCCCAACCGGTGAAGATAATCTTATTTATCTTTCCGCAAAAAAAGTTTATGAAAAAGCCGGAAAAAACTTTTCGGGACTTAGAATAATTGAAGAAAACCATATTCCTTTCGCAAGGGGTCTCGGTTCAAGTTCTGCCTGCATAGTCGGCGGCGTTTTCGGTGCGAACGAAATTCTCGGTCGACCTTTTTCAAAAGACGAACTGCTTGATATCGCGGCGGAGATCGAAGGCCATCCGGATAACGTTTCTCCCGCGCTCCTTGGCGGTTTTACCGTAAACGTCATGGACGGAAACGTAAAATACTGCCGTGCGGATATATCCGAAGAACTTCTTTTCGTTGCTTTTGTTCCGCCTTTTGAACTCAGAACCGCGGACGCAAGAGCAGTTATGCCAAAGGAAGTTCCTGTAAGCGACGCCGTTTATAACCTTTCAAGAAGCGCCCTTGTAACCGCTTCCTTCCTTTCGGGAGATTATAAAAATCTTTTATGCGGATGTGATGACAGACTGCACCAGCCCTATCGTCTTCCGCTTATTCCCGGCGGAGAAAAAATAATTTCCGGATCCTGCAAATCGGGCGCCCTTTCCGCATATATAAGCGGCGCCGGTTCCACCGTCATGGCAATTTTTAACACAGATAAAGAAATCGTTGAATCCACCGTAAAATCGATCCTGTCCGCCGAAGAATTCTCCGGCTGGAAATATTTTATCCTTAATGCAGATAATTCCGGCGCAGCCGCGCTGTGATATATTGAGGTAGAAAGATGAGCGTTATAGTACAAAAATTCGGCGGAAGTTCCGTTGCGGATGCGGAAAAAATTTTCCGCGTTGCTAAGATAATAACCGATACCTATTCCGCCGGCAACAGTGTTGTTGTGGTTGTTTCGGCACAGGGCGATACAACCGATGACCTTATTGCAAAAGCGGCGGAAATAAGTTCCAATCCTTCCAAAAGAGAAATGGATGTTCTCCTTTCCACCGGTGAACAGATTTCCATGTCGCTTCTTGCAATGGCGATAGAAAAACTCGGTTTCCCGGTAATTTCCCTTACCGGATGGCAAATCGGTCTTCAGACCGACGCGACCCACTGTTTTTCAAAAATCCGCCGTGTTGATAAAGAACGCCTTGAAAGCGAACTTGGCAAAAAGAACATTGTTATCGTTGCCGGTTTCCAGGGAATCAACCGTTATGACGACATAACGACCCTTGGCCGCGGCGGCTCAGATACTTCGGCAGTTGCCATTGCGGCGGCTCTTCATGCGGATCTTTGCCAGATTTACACCGACGTTGACGGAATCTATACCGCCGACCCGAGAATAGTAAAGGACGCAAAAAAGCTCGACGAAATAACCTATGACGAGATGCTGGAGCTTGCGAATCTCGGCGCAAACGTGCTCCACAGCCGCTCCGTCGAAATGGCGAAAAAATACAGCGTAAAGCTCGAGGTCCTTTCGAGCTTTGAAAACAAACCCGGAACTACATTGAAAGAGGTCGTTAAAGTGGAAAGAATGCTTATCCGCGGAGTTACCCGCGACAACAATACCGCAAGAATCTCCCTTGTTGAGGTACCGGACGTTCCCGGAATCGCTTTCAAGATTTTCAGCATCCTTGCAAAGAAAAACATAAACGTAGATATTATTCTTCAGTCCATCGGACGCAACAACACCAAGGACATCAGCTTTACCGTTGCGCATGACCAGAAGGACGAGGCAATCGAGGCTCTTCAGGAAGTTGCAGACCTTTTCAAGGCAAAAGCCATCACCTGCGACGATTCCGTTGCGAAAGTTTCCATCGTCGGTGCGGGAATCGAAACTCACCCCGGCATTGCGGCAAAAATGTTCGAGGCTCTTGCGGATGCGGATATCAACATCAAGATGATCTCCTCTTCGGAGATAAAAATTTCCGTACTCATCGACCGCGACAAAGCCGAAAAAGCTGTTCAGGTAATCCACGATGCATTTGATTT
Organism: Oscillospiraceae bacterium; assembly: GCA_045636625.1. Taxonomy (GTDB): domain Bacteria; phylum Bacillota; class Clostridia; order Oscillospirales; family Ruminococcaceae; genus UMGS1668. Next base: position 185 of record JAZTXW010000080.1, on the reverse strand, counting down.
TTAAAAAAGGCTTCTCCTTGAGGAGAAGCTGTCACCGCAGGTGACTGATGAGGTGCATTCTCGCAAACACCTGTTTTACCGCACAAACATCTCATCCGTCTTTTCGTTTGTACAATAAGCGAAAATCCACCTTCCCCTCAAGGGAAAGACAAAAAAAGCCCCCGTGCTCATTTGAGCACGGGGCC
>JAZTXW010000079.1:0-11507 GCA_045636625.1 Oscillospiraceae bacterium | reverse complement strand
CTTCTGCGACAACTTTTGCGCCTTCAACATAGGGTGCGCCTACTTTGAGGGATTCGCCGCCGAGAACAAGAACCTTATCAAGGGTAATTTCTTCGCCTTCGTTGGCTTCGAGTTTTTCGACATAGAGAGTATCGTTAAGTTCTACACGATACTGTTTACCGCCGGTTTCGATTACTGCGTACATGATATTCCTTCTTTTCAATAGACTCGCTGACTTGAGGCGGCGTTCCTTAAAAAAGGACGCACTTTTAGAGCCTTTGGCATGCGGCAAGAAATATTATATCAGCAGAAACGACAAATGTCAAGTACCAGATATGTAAATTTTGCCTTATTTATGCGATTTTTTTAAAGCCGTACTTTGCTGAAAGACGGATTTTGCCGAGGACGAAAGACGGACATGGGTTACAAAGGATTTCCGGAGGCAAAAACTCAAAAAAACCGGGCTGAATGGGCCCGGAATTTATTGAAAATTTATTCTTTTATAAGAACGCTTTCAACGGTGAAAGAATGACTTTCTCCGTCAGCGGCGGTGACATGGATGATATCGTTCCTTGATGCTTTTGAAAGATTCCAGTTCCATTCTTCGCCCACATAAAAATGATTGTACATTTCGCTGACGGGGGTTCCGTTTTTATCGACAAACCAAAAACCGGAAGGCATCGGGTTTCCGTTCAAATCAAAAGTCTGGCGATGTTCAGGGTCGTCTTCTTTGTTTCCGCAAAAGGCAATTCCGATATATCCTTCATCGCAGACAAAGTATTCAACATGGTTATAAGAATTATTTATTATGTTGCCCTCCGGGTCAAGAATATTGCATCGGGTAAAATACCAGGATTGGATGCTTCCGTCAAAAAGCAAAATTCTGTCTTCAAAGGGGATATCAATGATTTCATAATTCGGTTCGGCAAAAACGCTTCCGTCCGGAGAGATGACGCCGTAACAAGGAGTCGATGCAAACCAGCGGTAGGAGGTTACTTTATAACCGAAATATTCTTTTGTTTTCGGTGATTCGGAAAAATAAAATTCAAGACCGTTTTCGGTGATTTCAAAAACTTCTATTGCGCCGTTTCTGAATCCCGCAAGATAGCCGATAAGCCAATCGTAATACTGATATGGTTCGTTGTTTACAATTTCCCCGTTGGAAGAAAGAAACCATATCTCATCCGCAGGACGCTCTTCAAGATGATGGTCAAATACCATTCCGCCGTCAGCGCTTGAAAAAACAGCTTTTGTACAGTTTTCGTCGGTTCTGTTCGAAAGTACAAAAGCACCTTCATATTCCTCAACTTCATCATAATCTTTAGGATTTATTCCGCCGGGAAGAAGGTATTCTTCTTCGTAAGGAACCGGTTCGGAAGGTCCGTTTGAGCCGGGTTCGTTTGTTTCCGGCGGTTCAGCAATCGGTTCTTCCGGTTTTGAGCACGCGGCAAGGATCAGAATCAGTACCAATATTACGGATAAAAGCTTTTTCATAAAACAGACCTCCTTCGCAAAGTATCTTTCACTATAATAGTGTTAAAAAATTCCGTTTTTGTTGCATAAAAAAGAAAAAACGCAGAAAAATCTGCGTTTTTTAAAAATTTTAATTATTCAAAAGTTTCCTTGAATCCTTCGCCGATTACGTTGCTTGCGGGAGCAACCATGATGAATGCGGAACGGTCAACTTCGAGCACAATGCGTTTGAATTTTGAAAATTGGCGGCTTGGCATTGCGCACATGATAACAAGTTTTTTGTCACGCTGGAAACCGCCTTCGCCGTGGAGATAAGTGACTCCGCGTTCGGTTTCGTCCATAACCCTTTGGGCGACTTCAACAGGGTGTTCGGTTACAACATAGGCGATTCGTGTTTCGTTAAAGCCGTAAAGAACACTGTCCATGGCTCTTTCGGTAACATATACGGAAACAAGTGCATAAAGCGCGGCATCAAGTGTTCCGTAATATATTGCCGCAACAGTGACGATTAAAAAGTCTATCGCAAGAAGGATCTTTCCAAGGGGAATGTGCTGAAAATGGCGAAGAAGAACTCTTCCGAGGATATCCGTTCCGCCGGTTGTAGAACCGCGAAGGAAGATTATCCCCATTCCTATTCCGATGGCTGCTCCGCCGAAAATCGAAGCGACAAGTATGTTTTCGTTATATACCGGAAGAAAAGATTCGGAAATATTGGTAATGACCGAAAGAATAAAAAGAGTGCGGAAAGTGTTTACGGTAAAACGTTTTCCAAGTACAAAAAGTCCAAGAAGCACAAGAGGGATGTTGAGCAGGAAGGTAAGGGTACCCATCTGCATTCCGGTTATGGAATGGAGCATTGTGGCAATACCGGTGACGCCGCCGGGAGCAATTTCGTTTGGGGCGGTAAAAACCGTTACTCCGACTGCAAAAATTGCGGAACCGATAATATCCGCACCTATATCTTTGAATAAATCGGATATTTTATCTGTTTTCAAATATTTTCCTCCTTTTTGGAATGTTCAAGAATCATTTCAAAAAGTTCGCGGATTCTTTCGTTTTTTTGTTCAAGGTAAAGCCAGCCGAAAAGAGCTTCAACGCCGGTTGCTTTGCGGTATTCTATTGCGTTGGCGCCTTTCGGAATATGGGTTGCGCTGGCGTTTCTTCCTCTGTGCAAAATCCCGTTTTCACTTTCGGTAAGAAACGGTTCGATGAAATCGAAAACATCAGCCTGAAAGCTTGCGCGGACCATTTCCACAGCCATTTTATGGAGTTTTCCGACCTGGAGCGAACCGTGTTGAAGAAGATGTTCACGCACCATTATTTCATAAACCGCGTCACCGATGAACGCAAGGGAAAGCCCGTTGAGGGAGTTACCTTCGATTTTCTTTTCCGGAATTTCAATCAAAAACAAAACGCCGCCTTTCAGTTTTATATATTTATTTTACCATTTTAACAATTTTTTATCAACATGAATATTTATTCGGATAAAACGCAAAATATAAAAAGCATCCCGGCAGGGATGCTTTTTTGTGACTGAGGTATTTTAAATAAAAAATCCGGATATGAATGCCGCTCCGGAAGCCGCAAGGGCAACAACAATAAGCGGAAGCCCGAAATACGCAAGGGCAACGGCAACAGCGGTTCCTATCACTGACGTGATAACGTTTCCGGTGGAATAAAAAATTGCAGGAATAGTCATCGCGCTGAGGACCGCATAGGGAATGTAATAAAGAAAGCTTCGGAAAAAAGGCGATTTTATCTTTTTTCGGAAAATGGTGAAGGGTATCATCCTTATAAAATAAGTCACGCCGGCCATAACGGCAATATAAATCAGAATGCTCATTCCTGCGCCTCCTTTTCTTCCGCGATCGGGAACAAAACCGCGCATATTGCGGCGGAAAGGACGGAACAGATTATTATTGCAAAACCGCCGGAAAGTTTTTCGATGGCAAATTCACACACGGTGCTCAAGACCGCGGCAATGAGCACCGATATGAGCACGCCTTTTTCTTTCTTTGCGGGCGGTATTATAATTGCAAGAAACATTCCGTAAAGAACGATTCCCATGGCGCTTGAAAGGGAAGGAGGAAGAATGTTTCCGGCTGCGGCGCCAAGGAACGTTCCGGAAACCCAACCCAAAGCGGAAATAACCGTAAGACCATACATATAATAGGGCGAAACGGATTTTTGCGAAACTGCAACGGCAAAAATTTCGTCGGTGATTCCGAACGAAGCAATCATACGGTGCATGGTATTGAAGCTTCCGTCGAGTTTTTGAGAAAGGGAAATACCCATAAGCGAATATCGGATGTTTATGACAAGCTGGGTAAGCGCCATTTCAATAAGGCTTCCTCCGGCGGCGATTATTCCAACTCCGGCAACCTGTCCGGCGGAAGTGAGATTCGTAAGGGATATTCCGACGGCGGAAAGAACGGAAAGACCGAGACCCACCGCAAGAATTCCAAACCCGAAGGAAACGGAAAGATATCCGAGGCAAATGGGAATACCGTCACGGATTCCTTTTAAAAAATCTGTTTTCAATCTGTCTCATCACCTTTCCGGAAAAATATAAAAATAATTATAGCACTGTTTATGAAATAAAAAAAGCACCTTTCGGGAATAATTCCCGAAAGGTGTTTTGTGGTGGAGACACACGGACTCGAACCGTGGACCTCTTGCGTGTGAAGCAAGCGCTCTAACCGGCTGAGCTATGCCTCCGAACCGGTTTGCGAATAATATTATATCACTTTTGCGGTTTTCTGTCCACAATCCGTAAAAAATTTATAATTCGTTAACCATTGTAAAAAATATCCATGCTAAAATAATCTTATCAAACAAAAGGAAGATATTTTATATGATAATGCAGAAAATCAGAGAATTCATGTACGGAAGAAACGGCTTTGACCAGCTTTCGTTTGCGCTTTTTGTATGCGGGTTTGTTTTCCATATATTTTTTAATTTAAGCCGCTTTCCGCTTTTTTATCTTATTTCACTTGCTTTTGACGGAATCGCAATTTTTCGGATTCTTTCAAAAGATATCGGAAAACGCAGGATCGAAAATCAGAAGTTTATGAGTTTTTGGTATAAAATGAAAAACAAATGGGTCGGCTTGCGTGCGGATATTGAAGAAAGAAAAACCTATAAACATTTCAGATGTCCCAAATGCGGACAGAAGATAAGAATCCCGAAAGGACGCGGAAAAGTTGAGATACGCTGTCCCAAATGTTCGGAAAAATTTGTAAAGAAGGCATAATATGCAAAGAAAACTTCTTCTGATACTGAATCCTGTTTCGGGTCTTCGCCTTGGAACGCTTTATGCTCCGAAAATGATTTCGGCTTTTTCCGAAGGCGGATATGACGTTTTTGTAATGATGACGTCAAGACGCGGCGACGCAAGAAGATGGGCTTCGGAATACGGAAAAGATTTCGATATGATTGTTGCCTGCGGCGGCGACGGAACTTTTAATGAGGTGGTTTCCGGAAATCTTTCCGGTGCCGAAAAAGTTCTTGGTTACGTTCCCTGCGGAAGTACCAACGATTTTGCCGCAAGCATCGGACTTTCGGGAGATATTCCTACGGCGGCACAGAATATAGTCCGCGGAACGGAGAAAACTTTTGACGCGGGAATGTTCGGCGAAAGACCTTTTATCTACGTTGCTTCGTTCGGAGCTTTTACAAGAACAAGCTATACAACTTCCCAGGGATTTAAAAATATAATCGGTCACCTTGCCTATGTGGTGGAAGGAGGACTCGATCTTAAAAATTTAAAACCGGAATCCGTTTCAATAGAAGCGGATGGAATAAAAAGAGAAGGAAACTATATTTTCGGCGCCATAAGCAATTCAACTTCCGTCGGAGGAGTACTGACAATTCCGCCGGAGCTTGTTGATATGAATGACGGACTTTTTGAAGTGATGCTTATAAAACATCCGGAAAATGCGGGACAGCTCAATAAAATAATCAGAGCGATAACTACAAGGCAGTATTCGGACTGTGAAATGATTGAGTTCTTTTCATGCAATGAACTTACCGTGCTCAAAAATCCTTCGGAAGGCTGGAGCCTTGACGGGGAATTTGAACCCGGAGCGGATGGCACAGTTGTAAAAAATCTTCGCTCCGCAATAAAACTTGTTTTTTAAATAGAATATCATTCGGTTTTTTGGAAAGAATATTTCCGAAAGGGAAACCTTTCGGAAATATTCTTTTTTTGAACGGAGAAGATAGCTATGCCCGAAAATTACGCAAGAGAAAACACAAACAGAGCAAACAATAAAAACTGCGGCAACTGCAGCAATAAAACTTCTGATGAAGCAAGCAACTCAAGAACCCCTATGAGCAAACAGAACGCCGCACAGAGAAAAACCCAGGACTGCGACAGATAACAAAAAAGAAAAATTCCGGAAAATTTCCGGAATTTTTTTCTTTTATGCTGCATAAGGTTTTTATGTGAAAGGGGAGAACCGAGTTGCAGAAAAACGAACAGCAGAAAAAACCGCACGGGCTTACTCTTGAAGACAGAAAAATCCTACGGGCAACGGGAGTTGCGGACGTTGAGGGATTCGACGATACAAAAGTTTTTGCGATGCTTGACGGAACGGCTTTTACCATAGGAGGAAAAAACCTTAAAGTGGTTTCTTTTTCCGCGGAAAGCGGGGATCTTATGGTTGAGGGAGAAATAGATCTGATTGAATATTCCGCGGCTCTTTCAAGAAAAGCGGGGATATTTGCAAGGATATTCCGATGATATACACAACAGACATTCTGGGATATCAATGGGATATTTTTATCGGGGCAATCGTTCTGGGATTTCTTCTCGGCTGTTGTTTTACTGTGCTGCGCATGGGAATGATAATTTTTAGGTTCGGAATAAGAATATCGAAGATCTTTGATTTTTTGTTCTGGGTCTTCGGGGGATTTATAATTTTTTCTTTTCTTCTGAATGAAAATTTCGGAATTCCGAGATATTACATATTTTTGGGGATCGGAGCGGGATTTTCTTCATTCTGGATGGTTTTCGGAAAGCCGGCAAAAAAAGCGGCAAAAATCATCGGAAAAATTATAAAGCGCTTTTTGTCACCTTTTGAAAGGATATTCGGTAAATTTGCAGCAAAGGCAAAAATAAATCTTGCAAAATTTATTGATATCGGAAAAAGCCTATTGAAAAAGAGCGGCGGGTTGGTATATAATATATTATGTCTAAATATATTAAAGGCTTTTTCGTTTTGCGGAGAAAAAGCCGGAAAGGAGCCCGAAAAAGTTGAAAGCAACGGAACAGAAAAAACCGAAGAAAAGCATTTTTATCAAAATTGCAGTTATTGCATTCGCAGTATATCTTCTGTACACTCTGATATCAATGCAGGCGAACATCAACGGAAAACGAAATGAACTTGATGAACTGCGCCAGCAATATACGGAATCGCTTATCAGAAACGAAGAGCTCCAGAAGACGCTTGACAGTTACGGAACAGATGAATTCATCGAGGAACAGGCAAGAGAAAAACTCGGCTATGCCTATCCCGAGGAACATTTTTATATCGATGTTTCCGGAACGGACTGAGTTTTACAACTTTTGAGGGGGACAAAATCTTAAAAATGGAAGTTGAAGTAGGAGCTATTCTTGAAGGCAAAGTTTCCGGAATTACAAATTTCGGAGTTTTTGTTGAAATTGGAAAAAACACCGGAATGGTACATATTTCCGAAGTTACAAGAAATTATGTAAAAGATATAAAAGAGTTTGTCAAGCTTGGACAGACCGTTAAAGTAAAAGTTATTTCAATAACTCCCGAAGGAAAAATCGGCCTTTCCATGAAACAGGCGGAAGCTCCCGAACGCAGGGAAGAACGCCGTCCGATGAGAAGAGAAAGAGAAGCCGCAAGTGTTTCCCGCGGCGCAGATTCATTTGAATTCCGCCCGAAACAGCAGGAAGGTCTTTCTTTTGAGGATATGCTCAGCAAATTCAAGCAGACCAGCGACGAAAAACTCAGCGGAATGAAAAAAACAGACGGCAACAGAAGAACTGCTCAGAACCGCCGCAAACCGCAATAATAAAAAAGAAAAAAGGCGGGAGTTTTCTCCCGCCATACGTTTATTGAGGAAGATTAATGAAAAGGGGGTAAAATCAATGCTTTTGTATAATGCGGAAATTTTTACTGCCTGCTCGGATTACATAAAAAACGGCTATGTTCTTATAAGGGACGGACGGATAATCGACGTTGGTCCGATGGAATTTTGTCCGAAAGACAGCGAAAGCTATGACCTTTCAGGCCTTACCATATATCCGGGTTTTATCGATGCTCACTGTCATCTCGGAATGTGGGAGGACGGGCTCAGCTTTGAAGGCGATGACGGAAATGAAGATACCGACCCGGCAACCCCTCATTTAAGGGCTATAGACGCAGTCAATCCAGGAGATTACAGTTTTAAGGAAGCGCTTGAAGCCGGCGTTACAGCCGTTGTAACAGGTCCCGGAAGCGCAAATCCCGTTGCGGGTCAGATGGTTGCGATGAAAACTTACGGCGACTGCATTGATGATATGGTCATAAAAGCTCCCATGGCAATGAAATTTGCCCTTGGTGAAAATCCGAAGAACACCTATCACGGAAAAGATGAAGCACCCTCTACAAGAATGGCAACAGCCGCCATAATCCGTGAACAGCTCAAGAAGGCGCAAAGATATCAAAGGGATCTTCTTGCGGCAGAGGAGGATGAGGATGTTGATGAACCGGAAATCGACGTAAAGAGCGAGGCTCTTGCGGAGGTCGTTGACAGAAGCATCCAGTCACATTTCCATGCTCATCGTTCGGACGATATTTTTACAGCCATCAGAATTGCAAAAGAATATGACCTTGATCTTGTTCTGATACATTGTACGGAAGGATACCTCAACGCGGAAAAACTTGCCGCAGAAAAGGCAAAAGCTGTTGTGGGTCCGCTTATCTGCACAAGAACAAAACCTGAACTTTCCAACGAAAGGGACGAAAACGCCGCAATTCTTAAAAAAGCGGGAGTTGAAGTTGCGATATGCACCGACCACCCCGAAGTTCCGATACAGTATCTTGCGCTTTCCGCGGGAATTGCGGTAAGGGCAGGAATGGATCACGATGATGCGGTGCGCGCGATAACTTATGTTCCGGCAAAAATCATGGGACTTTCGGACAGAATCGGTTCCGTTGCCCCGGGAAAAGACGCAGACCTTGCGGTTTTTAAAGGAGATCCTCTCTCTGTTTACGAAACTCCTGTCTGGGTTATCGCAGGCGGAAAAATCGTTAAAAAACCATAAATAAAAAACGGCGGAAGACCCGCCGTTTTTTATTTGCTTTTTTCGCGATAAATTTTTTCAAGAATATCCACGATTCCGTCAATTCCAAGCATTCCGGAATCCAGCATGATGTGGTAACTTTCTTTCATTCCCCATTTTTTGCTGCTGTTGAGGTTATAATAGCTTGCTCTGTGTTTATCGGTTTGCTGAATGGATTTTGCGGCCTCTTTTTCGGAAAGACCGTATCTTTCGATTGCGCGTTTAAGCCTTGTTTCGGGATCGGAATAGATAAATACGTTAAGAACGTCGCTGCGTTCGCTGAGAACGCTGTCGGCACAGCGGCCGACAAAAATGCAAGGACCTTCCTTTGCTTTTTCAAGGATATAGTTCGTCTGGTCCGCGGCAATGGTGATTCCGGAAGGGATTAAATTATCGGCACCAAAATCCACATAGGGGAACATGGCAAGGGAATAGAGGAAGCTTCCGGTTGGAGTTTCTTCGATTTCCCGGACATATTTGGTGCTGAAACCGCGGCTTTTTGCCGCGTGTTCATAAAGATTTTTGTCGTAATATGGAATCCCGAGGCGTTCGGAAAGTTTTCTTCCGATTTCGCTTCCTCCGCTGCAGAACTGTCTTCCGATGGTTATGATCATTTTTGCATCCCCTTTCGTTTTGTGGATAATGCGGGTTATTTTCAACAATATTATATCAAAAGTTGTTGATTTTGTAAAGTTTTTTTGATTCAGCCAAGTTTTCCGAATTTATAACCCATTTCCTTGAATCTGGAAATAAGGATTTTAAGGGCAGCCGGGGTTGTTGTTCTTCCTTCGCTGTCGTGCAGAAGAACCGTTATGTCACCGGTTCCGATAAATTCGGAAGAAAGCACATTTTCTGCAATTTCTTCCGGAGAAAGCAAAACGCCAAGGCTGTCCCTGCCGTCTGCGTTCCAATCATACCACACCATTCCTTCGGATCCGGTTTTCTCTTTGACTTCATCGATAAGCCATTTTGGCGCGGCGTAGTTATTGCTTCCCCCGGGAAAACGAAAAATTCTGCATTCTTCACCGGTTATGGAATAGACCCATTCTCTTTCCTCTTCAAGGTCGTCGATAAAACTTTCGGCCGAAAGATAGATCTTATCGTAACGGTGGCTCATTGTATGAAGCCCCACGGAATGACCTTCGCTGTGAATTCTGAAAAGTCTTTCGTCCGCTTTTTTATCAGAAGGACCTATCACGAAAAAAGTTGCCTTTATTTCTTCTTCGGAAAGGATTTCAAGTATTTCGTCGGTGATAGCCGAAGGACCGTCGTCAAAAGTAAAATACACCGTTTTATCCGCATTAGCATCGGCTTTTTCGGCATTGAGCACAGGAAGGACGAACATTGTGCTCAAAAGAATAACCGCTGCAGGCAGGGCAAAATTTCGGATTTTTATAACGCCGAATTTTATGTTCAAAAAAACACCTTCCGGAAAAATTTCTGTTGACTTAATTTGAATATAAGGTTAATATTAAATGTATGTCATTTTTAAAGGAGATATTTCATTTTGAAAAATATTAATGAGATTACCGAAGCGGAAGCTTTGAAAATAAAATATATTCTTACCGATATTGACGGAACGCTTACCGGACCGGACGGACGCATCGCTCCGGAAACCTATGAGATGCTTTGGAAACTCCGCGATGCGGGATACGTTCTTATTCCGGTAACCGGAAGAACAGCGGGCTGGGCCGCGGTTGCGATAACCGATTGGCCTGTTGATGCAATAATTGTTGAAAGCGGAAGCGTTGTTTATTATCTTGAAAACGGTTCAAGAAAGGAATTTGTTCATCCTTCTGTTCCGGAAGACAGATATTCCGTGCACGAAAAAATCCGCGAAGCAGCTCTTGCGAAAAATCCTAAAATAAAAGTCAGCATCGATCAATACAGCCGTTTCAACGATTTTGCCTTCAATTATGCCGAAGACGAGGACGATAAGCTTACTTTTGAGGAAGCAAAAGAGGTTCTTGAAGCGGTAAAAGCCATTGGCGCAAAAGGAAACATCAGTTCCATACACGTAAACACATGGTTCGGTGATTATGACAAGCTTCCCATGAGCCTTCTTTATCTCAGGGAACATTACGGCGTTGAAAATCCCGAAGAATCTGTTATCTATTTCGGCGATGCGGCAAATGACGAAGAAATGTTCGGATTTTTCCCGAAAGCCTGTGCCGTTGCAAACTTTATGAAATACGCACAGCACGCAAAACATCTTCCGACCTATATCACGACTTATGAGGGAGGAGAAGGCTTTTGTGAAGCGGCAGAAATCCTTCTTACCGCAAAGAAAAACAAGGTTTCGGAAAAATACAGCCTTTCAAAATAAGAAAATCCCGAAGCTTCTGGCTTCGGGATTTTTTGGTTGGGTTTCTTCTGCGCTTACATTTATTCAAAAAAGGCTGCGGGTGCCTTTTATACTTTAATCGATGGGTTCAAGAACACCGTATTTTCCGTCGTTGCGTTTATAGACAACGTTGATTTCCCCGGTTTCGGTATTGCGGAACATAAAGAAATTATGTCCGAGGAGATTCATCTGAAGAATCGCTTCCTGAACGTCCATGGGGTTTACTCTGAACTGTTTGGTTCTTACAACGCCGAAATCTTCGGCAGGTTCCTCGTAAAAATCAACTGCCAGTTCGGAAAATTTTTCCCCGCGGAATTTGTGTTCAAGTTTCTTTTTGTTGCGGGTGATCTGTTTTGTAAGAACGTCCACAACTGCTTCAAGGGAATCAAGTCTGTCGGAGGTGGTTTTTTCTGC
>JAZTXW010000078.1:0-5991 GCA_045636625.1 Oscillospiraceae bacterium | reverse complement strand
TTTTATTTTTTATTTAAATATTTTGCAATTCCGTAAAATACTCCCCAAAAAACTCCGGCAACCGGCCAGACTATCCAGGTTCTGTGCCATTCCATTGTAATAAAACTCCAGCCGAGGAAAACGGCGATTACAACGGACCAGTAAATTATGTTGAAAGGTTCAACCTTTTTTTCAATGCGTTTGTTTTCAATGGTATAATCGTCCTGCTGAAGAAGTTTTTCGGTTGTTGCCCATGGAATTCCGGTTCGGATAAGGATATAAACTCCTGCGGCAACAATTGCAAGGGTAAGGCAAAGACCGATAAGAACTTCGCCGTCGGTATTTTCAAAAAATGCCGCAACGAAAAGCGGAATTGCCGCAAGAACGCAAAGGCAGACACCGATGACGCAATCACGAATATGCTTATCGCGGAGCTTGTTCTGACGTTCCTTAACCATTCCGGAAACTCCGTAGGCAAGTTCCAGAGGCTCTTCTTCGATATATTCAAATTTGCTGGTCTTCATACCGCTGGTAATGAAAAGCGCAACAGCACCGGCCACGATGAGCATCAGAGCAACAAGACCGATTCCGCCCGCGCCTTCTTCGGTAAGACCTATTTTTCCGGAAATCTGAAGTGCTTCAAGAAGAAACATAATAACCGGAGAAAGAATACAAAGCGCAACGCCGAGAGCGACCATAGGTGCGGTCTGGTCTTTAACCTTTATGAATTCATTTGCTTCCTCAAGGGATACTTTCCGGAAAGAGCTTTCGCTTATCTCTTCGGTGGGAGCGGGGATCTCACTATATTCATCTTTAAGAAGGTAGTCTGTTGAAACCCCGAAAATTTCGCTGAGAAGAAGGATTTTATCAAGATCGGGGATTGAAAGAGCTCCTTCCCATTTTGAAACGCTCTGGCGGGAAACGCCCATTTTTTCCGCAAGTTCCTCCTGGGAATATCCGGCCTTTTTTCTGAGTTCGATTATTTTATCCGCAAGGATCATTGTTTTCACCTCGGTTTTAAAATTCGGAAGAATTCTTCCGTCTGATAAAATTCTACCTTTTTTTGCGGTTACGTTCCATAAATTAGACTGTTCAATTTGTCAACCTGCGGTTGCAACTATGGGTTGCGGAGTAAAAAAGCAGGGAAAGCAACGCTTTTCCGGCTTTTGTTAAGGTTCGTTTAAAAATCAGAATACGATTTTTTCTTCGATGTAGGAAACAAGTTCGCTGATGGGCATTCTTACCTGTTCCATGGAATCGCGGTCACGAACGGTTACGCAGCCGTCAGTTTCGGATTCAAAGTCATAGGTGATGCAGAAAGGAGTACCGATTTCGTCTTCGCGGCGATAACGTTTACCGATGGAGCCGGATTCGTCATAATCGACCATGAAGTGTTTTGCGAGTTCATCGTGAACTTTAAGTGCGCCTTCGCTGAGTTTTTTGGAAAGAGGAAGAACAGCAGCTTTGAAGGGAGCAAGTGCGGGATGGAGGCGAAGAACGGTACGAACGTCTTTGTCGCCGACGGGTTCTTCGTCATAAGCATCGCAAAGGAAAGCAAGGGTTACGCGGTCTGCGCCAAGAGAAGGTTCAACAACGTAAGGAATATATCTTTCGTTGGTTTCCGGATCAAAATAATCAAGGGTCTGTCCGCAGAATTTGCTGTGCTGGGAAAGGTCATAGTTGGTTCTGTCAGCAACGCCCCAAAGTTCGCCCCAACCGAAGGGGAAGAGGAATTCAAAGTCGGTGGTTCCGACAGAATAGAAAGAAAGTTCTTCCGGAGAATGGTCGCGGCGGCGAAGGTTTTCTTTGTTCATGCCAAGGCGGAGAAGCCAGTTTTCGCAATAATCTTTCCAGTATGCGAACCAATCAAGGTCGGTGCCGGGTTTGCAGAAGAATTCGAGTTCCATCTGTTCGAATTCACGGGTACGGAAAGTGAAGTTTCCGGGAGTGATTTCGTTACGGAAGGATTTACCAATCTGTGCAACGCCGAAGGGGATCTTTTTACGGGTGGTTCTCTGTACGTTTTCAAAGTTTACAAAAATTCCCTGTGCGGTTTCGGGACGGAGATAGATCTGGCTCTTTGCGTCCTCGGTTACGCCCTGGAAGGTTTTGAACATAAGGTTGAAGGAACGAATGTCGGTGAAATCATGTGCGCCGCAGTTGGGGCATACGATGTTCTTTTCATCAACAAATTCGCGCATTTTTCCGAATTCCCAGCCTTCGGGAGAAATTCCGGTCTGGTCTTCGATAAGTTTATCTGCTCTGTGGCGGGTTTTGCAGGCTTTGCAGTCCATAAGCGGGTCGGAGAAGCCGCCTACGTGGCCGGAAGCTACCCAAACCTGGGGGTTCATAAGGATTGCTGCGTCAAGACCTACGTTGTAGGGGCTTTCCTGTACAAAAGCTTTCCACCATGCGCGTTTTACGTTGTTTTTGAATTCAACACCAAGAGGGCCATAGTCCCAGGTGTTGGAAAGACCGCCGTAAATTTCAGAACCGGCGTAAACGAATCCGGGGCCTTTGCAAAGTGCGACGATTTTTTCCATTGTTTTTTCGGTTGCTAACATATTTTAACACTCCTCAAAAAAGTAATGATTTGACAATTTGCCTTATTATATAAATATATTCTTTTAAAACCGTAAAGTCAAGAGAAAACGTTTTCAAAATAACATATATACCAAAATTTACTTCCTTTTTTCTTGACAAGCCTGCTTTAAGAGTATAATATTATATATTAGAAAATTATAGGCATATAAAAGGCCTCCGCCTTAAAGGAAAGGCAAAAAAGAAAAGAGGAAATAAAAATGATTAAAAGCATGACCGGTTATGGTTCAGCGGAAGAGATCCTTAACGGAAGAAACATCCGCGTTGAGATAAAATCCGTAAACCACCGCTATTTTGAATATTCCGCAAGGGTTCCCCGTTCCTGCGGATTCCTTGAGGAAAAACTCAAACGCCTTCTTTCCGGAGTTATAAGCCGCGGAAAAGTTGACGTCGGCGTTATGATTCAGACAGTTGAAGGAGCAAACGAGGAAATCACCATCAACAAAGAGGTTGCAAAAAGCTATATCGAAGCTCTTCGCTCCGTAAAAGACGAATTTGACCTTGTTGATGATCTTTCTCTTTCTGTTGTTGCAAAATTCCCGGACGTTTTCACCGTAGTAAAAGCACAGACCGACGAGGATGCTCTTTGGGCGGACGTTGAATCCGTTGCAAAAAAAGCTGCAGCAGCTTTTGTCGAAATGCGCAGAACCGAAGGCGAAAAAATGAAAGCTGATGTTCTTAACAGAGCGGCATATATCGAAGAAAAAGTAGGATTCATCGAAAAACGCAGCCCCGAAACCGTTAAAGAATACCGCGAACGTCTTTACAATAAAATGCTTGAAGTTCTTGAAGGAAAACAGATCGACGATGCAAGAATCATTCAGGAAGCAGCGATCTACAGCGACAAGGTTGCAGTTGACGAAGAAACCGTCCGTCTTCGCAGCCATATCGGACAGCTCAGAGAAATTCTTGAACTTGACGAACCGGTCGGAAGAAAACTCGATTTCCTTATTCAGGAAGTTAACCGCGAAATCAACACCACCGGAAGCAAATGTTCCGACGTTGAAATTGCCCAGGTCGTTGTGGATGTAAAATCCGAAATTGAAAAAATCCGCGAACAGATTCAGAATATCGAATAAGACGGAGGCTTTTTAATAAAATGAAGCTCGTAAATATCGGATTCGGAAACCTTATCAACGCAAACCGCGTTATCGCAATGGTTTCTCCGGAATCTGCGCCGATTAAAAGAATCATCACCGAAGCACGCGAGAAGGGAACGCTTATCGATGCTTCTTTCGGAAGAAAAACAAAAACCGTTCTTGTAATGGATTCCGGCCACGTTATCCTTTCGGGAATCCAGCCGGAAACTGTCGGAACAAGAATGACCGCGGAGGGTGAAGATGAATAAAAGAGGAGTTCTTACGGTAATTTCCGGTCCTTCCGGAGTTGGAAAAGGAACGGTTATAAAACGTCTTTTCGAAATTGAGGATAACCTCTATTTCTCTGTTTCCGCAACCACAAGAAAACCAAGACCCGGCGAAATAGACGGAGTTCATTACAGCTTTAAAACCCGGGAAGAGTTTGAGCACGATATTGAAACCGGCGAAATGCTTGAGCACGCAACCTTCAACGGAAACTATTACGGAACACCGAAAAGCGCCATTGAACAGAAACTTTCGGAAGGAAAAGATATCATTCTTGATATCGAGATCCAGGGCGCAAAGAATGTAAAAAGTATGATGCCGGAAGCGGTGCTCGTATATCTTCTTCCGCCAAGCATTGAGGAACTTAAACACCGCCTTGTCGGAAGAAACACCGAAGACGCGGAAACCATTGCCGGAAGATTACATACCGCGCGCATCGAACTTAATGAAGCGCCGGAACTTTATGATTATTTCATAGTCAATGATTTGGTGGATAACGCCGCCATAAAAATAAAAGATATTATAGAGGGCGAACGCTGCAGCAAAACTGCAATGCAGGAAGTCCTTAAACAAATTTTAGAGGAGGCAGAAAACCTTGCTTAACCCGAACGATTCTTATGATCTTAACCAGCTCAACAGCCCCTATGCAAACGTTGTTGCAATTGCAAAACGTGCACGCAAAATCAGCGAAGACGCTGAAGAAAACCACGAAATCATCTCCGAAAAACCCCTTAAACTTGCAATTGCGGAGTTTATCGGCGACAAATACCGTGTAAACAAGGTAAACGTGGAGGAAGACTGATATGCCCGAAAAGAAGAATCTTCTTCTTGGGGTATCCGGCGGAATCGCGGCTTATAAAGTCTGTGAAATCGCTTCATATTTCACAAAAAAAGGCGTCAATGTAAACGTTGTTATGACGGAACATGCCGCCGAATTTGTTGCGCCGTTAACTTTTGAGGCGCTTACAAAAAACCACGTTTACACCTCGCTTTTTGACGGAAAAGGAAACGACCCTGTGGCCCATGTCAACCTTGGAAGAACCGCAAACGCCGTTCTTATCGCACCCGCAACGGCAAACATAATCGCGAAAATCGCGAACGGAATTGCGGATGATATGGTTTCAACAACCGTGCTTGCCGCAAGCTGCAAAAAGATAATCGCTCCGGCGATGTTTACCGGAATGCTTGAAAACGCTGCAACGCAGCGCAATCTTTCCCAGCTTAAAGCCGACGGATGGGAAATTATAGAATCCGAAAGCGGAAGACTTGCCTGCGGCGCGGTTGGAAGCGGAAGACTTGCCGAAATTCCCGAACTTATTTCCGCTGTTGAGGAAGCACTTTTTGCGGATGAGCAGCTTAAAGGAAAACGCGTGCTCATAACCGCCGGCGCAACCCGCGAAAGCCTTGACCCGGTGCGCTTTATCACCAACCGTTCAAGCGGAAAAATGGGATATGCCCTTGCAAAAATGGCAAAAACCATGGGCGCGGAGGTAACTCTTATCAGCGGAAAAACCGAGATCCGTCCGCCTCACGGCGTAAACACCGTGTTTGTTGAATCTGCGGAGGATATGTATAACGCGGTAACCGAAAGAGCCGCCTGCGAGGATATCATCATTATGTCGGCGGCGGTTGCGGATTATACTCCGGCGGAATATTCCGACCAGAAAATCAAAAAATCCGAAGGAGATAACAACCTTGTGCTCAAACGCACGAAAGATATTCTTGCAAGCATCGGAAGAACAAAACCTTCCGGCCAGGTTGTTGTCGGTTTTTCGATGGAAACGGAAAATCTTCTTGAAAACAGCCGCAAAAAGCTGCTTTTCAAAAACGCGGATATGATAGTTGCAAACTCCATCGCTTCCGAAAACACCGGTTTCGGCGTTGATACCAACGCCGCGGTGCTCATTACAAAAACCGATGAGCACGAAACCGGACTTATGACCAAGGAAGAACTTGCTAAAGTTATTCTTGAAAAAGCGGCAGAATTGCTTTAATAAAAAAAGAAGGCATAGCCGTATTTTTTTAATCCTTATTTGCCCCAGTGGAA
>JAZTXW010000077.1:0-7985 GCA_045636625.1 Oscillospiraceae bacterium | reverse complement strand
ATAGGGCAGAGCGAAAACCTCGTCCAGTTCTTCCTGATTAAGAGGTGCGGAAGGCGGGTTCTGAACAAGCATCATGTTTCCGTGGCGCTGGATTATTTTTTTGCCGCGGATATGGTCCTGCTCGTCCTGCTGTTTTCTGGTTGCGATGGCGTAATCGGTTTTGCTTTCACATACTTTTTCAAAAGAAGGACATTCAACCGCCGGACCGGGTTCATATTCGTTTACCGGAACAAGATAGCAGGTTCCGCGGATATCGGTCATGGTAACGGGATATTCGCCGTTATTAAGTCTTTCCGCAATTTCAAGGGTCTGGTGCTCACCCATTCCGTAGGAAAGAAGGTCGGCTTTTGAATCGAGAAGAACGGAAGGCATAACTTTATTTTCCCAATAGTCATAATGGGCAAAACGGCGGAGAGAAGCTTCGATTCCGCCGATGATTACCGGAACGTCGGGATAGATGGATTTTATTTTTTTGCTGTAAACGGTAACGGCTCTGTCCGGGCGAAGTCCGGCTTTTTTACCGGGGGAATAAGCGTCGTCGCGGCGTTTGCGTTTTGCAACGGTGTAATGTGCGACCATGGAGTCGATGTTTCCCGCGGAAACAAGGAATCCGAGACGCGGTTTTCCGAAACGCGTGAAATCATAATTGCTCTTCCAATCCGGCTGGGCAAGGATGGCAACTCTGTAACCTCTGCTTTCAAGCAAACGGGAAAGAATTGCAGGACCGAAGGAAGGGTGGTCAACATAAGCGTCGCCGGTGACAAAGACAAAATCAACTTCGTCCCAGCCGCGTTTTTTCATATCTTCTTTATTGACGGGCAAAAAAGGCATTGCAATACCTCCTAAACATACTAAATCTATTATATTCTATCATAAAACTATAAAATATAAAAGAGTTTTTTTAAAAGTAAAAAAGCCTTTCCCGGCTTCGGCGAAAAACGTATATATTGAAAGTCAAAGCGGCAAATTTTCCTTCGTTTCAGGATATAACGTTTAAAATTCGTGACAAATTGAATTTATGGGATATGGCTCTATTGTAAAAAATATTTTATGATTTATAATGGATATCGACAGATATTTTTTCGGTTTTGGAGGCAAAAAATTGAAACATTTTATAAAAATATTTTTGAGCATAACATTTGCTTTTGTTTTGCTTTTCTGTTCTGAAATAAATACGGAAGCTGCGGCCGGAGGAACTTGCGGTTCAAACGCAAAGTGGTCATTTTCCGAAGGCGTCCTTACAATTTACGGAAGCGGAAGAATGAGCGATTTGAGCGGTTCTGGTTTTCCATGGAGCGCCTATGCGGATTCTGTTGAAAAAATAATTATCGAAGAAGGAATAACATATATCGGAAGCTATGCTTTCTATGAAATGGCAACCGTGACGGAAGTTTCGATTTCCAGAACAGTTAAAGAAATCGGAAGCTATGCTTTCTGCTGGTGCGAAGGATTGCTTTCGGTGGATATTCCGGAAAGCGTTGAAGTCATTGGCGAAGGGGCTTTCTGGTGCTGCCTTGACCTTGAAGAAGTTGTTTTCCATGAAGGTCTTAAAAAAATAGAGGACGAAGCTTTTACTTTCTGCAGGCTTATAACCGAACTTGATTTTCCTGAAAGTCTTGAATCCATAGGATATTGGGCTTTTGGGGATTGCAGCGATCTTACTTATGTGGATATGCCAGGAGTAAAATCCCTTGGAGAAAGTGTTTTTTCGGGATGCACTGCTCTTGAAACCGTAAAAATTTATGACGGACTGAAAGAACTTAAAGGTTCTGTTTTTGCCTATTGCTATGCACTTAAAAATATTACAGTCCCGGGTTCGGTCGAATATATAGGCGATACGGCGTTTTATCTTTGTGAAGTTTTAGGAACCGTGAAATTCACAGGTTCCGTTCCGACAATATCCGAATCGGCATTTTTAAATGCAAGCGCAAAAATAATGTATCCCGAATGCAACGAAGAATGGGAATATGTTGCAGGAGAAAATTTCGGCGGAAATCTTATATGGGAAAGATATTCCGTTGAAGGACACACTTACGCTGATTCTGTGGTCGATGCAACATGCCTTTATTGGGGTTATACTAAACATACCTGCACCGATTGCGGAGAATATTACATGGATAACTATTTTTCCGCTTTGGGACATAGTTGGGACGCAGGAACCGTTTCCGGAAGCAAAACGACATATAGATGCACTCGCTGCGGCGAATACAGATATGAATACAGCGTTTCCGGAAGCTGCGGAAGCAATGCCCGGTGGACTCTTGATACAGAAGAGGGTATTCTGCATATTACGGGAACGGGTTCGATTTCAGGAAGTTCGTTCAAATCATATAAAAACAGCATCCGCCATGTTGTGATCGATTCCGGAATAACTTCGATCAATGCGGAAACCTTTTTTGAATTCGAAGCAATAGAAACTATCGAAATCCCGAAAACGGTAAGCTATATCGGAGCACAGGCTTTTGTCTGGTGCAGAAATCTTCGTGAAGTTATCATTCCGGAAGGCGTTACGGCAATTTATGACAGTACTTTCTGGGGATGCGAATCTCTTGAAAATCTTGTTCTTCCAAGCACCCTTAAATCGATAGGTGAAGACGTTTTCTACCGCTGTGACAGCCTTAAAACGCTTAATATTCCGGACAGCGTTACTTCGATCGCTTCCATGGCTTTTTGGGATTGCGGAGGAATTGAGGAAATTACAATTCCGAAAGGCGTTACAGCATTGAACGACGACGTTTTCAACGGATGTTCAAATCTCCGCAAGGTTAATTTCCACGATAAAGTGGAAACGATAGGAATGGACGCTTTTTCATACTGTTCAAATCTTCAGTACCTCAATTTGCCGGATTCTCTCTGGTCAATAGGAGAAACCGCTTTTTACGGTTGTTCTTCGCTTAAAGAAATCATTATTCCCGGATCTGTGGAATATCTCGGATACGGAGTATTTATGGGCTGTTCAAACCTCAAAAGTATAAAATTCACGGGAAATCCACCGGCTTTTGATGAAAATGCGTTCAAAAATATTTCGTCAACGGCTTATTATGCTTCCAGAAACGCCGCATGGACTTCTTCCTTAAGAAAAAATTACGGCGGATACATAACCTGGAAGACATTCTCCAAAACCGGACATGTTTATTCCGGAACGGAAAAGGCTCCGACATGCACACGATGGGGATATACAAAATACAGCTGTATCGATTGCGAAGAATATTACATGGATAATTATCTTTCCGCATTGGGACACAACTGGAACGAAGGAAGAGTTTCCGGAAATACAACAATATTTACCTGCCTTCGCTGCAGCGAAATAAAAGTGGTTTATGAAGTCGGAGGATACTGCGGTTCAAATGTAAGATGGAGCCTTAATACTGAAGAGGGCGTCTTAAGAATTTACGGAACCGGAAGTATGAACAACTACGGAAAGGATTCCGCGCCCTGGAATTCTTACAGAGATTCGATCAGCAAAGTTGTTATTGAATCCGGTGTAACGTCCGTCGGCGGATATGCTTTTTATGAATATTCAACGATCGAAACGGTTGAGCTTCCGAGTACGATAAGATCGATAGGTTACGGCGCTTTTGTCTGGTGCGAATCGCTTAAGGAGATCCATATTCCGGAAGGCGTGACTTCTCTTCCCGAAAACTGTTTCTGGGCATGTTTAAGCATGGAAAAAATCACTGTTCCAAACACTGTTGTATCAATTGGTGACGGCGCTTTTTACAGCACAAAAATAACTACAGTAAATCTTCCCGAAGGGCTGACAAGCCTTGGAAAACAGGCTTTCTGGAGCTGCTCAAAACTGACTTCAATAAAAATTCCCACAACGCTTACGGTTTTGCGCGAATCGGTTTTCTCAAGCTGCTCAAGTCTTAAAAACGTAAC
The DNA here is from genome assembly GCA_045636625.1 of Oscillospiraceae bacterium. Lineage (GTDB taxonomy): Bacteria > Bacillota > Clostridia > Oscillospirales > Ruminococcaceae > UMGS1668. The sequence continues at coordinate 4,103 of JAZTXW010000077.1, read as the reverse complement.
TTTGCATGACGGAATAACGGAAATCCAGCGAAGCGCCTTTTCCGGATGCAGCTCGATATCGTCGCTGCTTATTCCAAAAAGCCTTAAAAAAATCGGACAAAGCGCGTTCAGCGGAATAAAATTAACAACATATCAGTTCTCCGAAAAACTGGAAGTCATAGACGGATATGCTTTCGGCGGATACGCAAAAGAGATTCGTTTTCTTGGAAAAGCTCCGAAATTGGATGCAAAAACTTTTGAAGGATTAAAACTTACGGTTTACTATCCGGAGCAAAGCAGCAGCTGGGACAGCACGATTCTTAAAAATTACGGCGGAACAATTACCTGGATAGGCGAAAGCTGCACACATCCGAGCTATACGGAAATTATTATTGAACCTACCTGTACCGAGGGAGGATATATCGAAAATATCTGTTCCGTATGCGGATACGGTTATTCGGAACAATACGCCGAACCCACCGGACACAATTTAGGGGAATGGTATGTTTTAATTGAACCGGAAAACGGAAATCCCGGGGAAGAACGGCGCGAGTGTATGTATTGCGGATATTACGAAACCCGAAAAATTTCCGAAGGCGGTTTTGTTTTCGGTGATATAAATCTTGACGGAAACGTAGACGTAATGGATGTTTACATGGCGCGTCTTATTGCCGCAAAACTTGTTGTTCCGGACGAAAGCCAGCTTGTTGTCGGTGACGTTGACGGTGACGGCAAAATAACGGCAGTTGACGCTAACTATATACGCAAATACGCGGCAAGAATCATTCCGGAATTGCCTGTTGCGCCATAACGTTCCGGAAAAATTTTGTATTTGAATTTATCTTAACAGAAAATTCATTGACTTAATCCGGAAAAAGGAATAAAATCATATCAGAAAAACAATCCGAAAAGAGGTTTTGAAAAAATGAAAAAAGTTTTTTCTGCAATTTGTGCATTTGTGATGTCCTGTATGTTTTCAGTAACCGCTTTTGCGGGTGCGCCGGTTCTTTTTGAACAGCAGGAAGGAATCATCAACACCGGAGGCGAAGGTCTTTGGCTTATGATCGGTGCGGGAATTCTCGGAGTTCTTGCAATTGGCGGAATGGTTTATTTCTTCATAAGCGGAAAAAAATAAGAAAAACAAATTAAAAAAACTCCCGTTTTGCGGGAGTTTTTTTGTTTTATATATCGTAAGTTTCCGGGCAGATTTCACGGATTTTTTCCTGAAGGGCAAAAAAATCTTCCATCGCTGCGGGTTTCTGGTTCGGGTTGCGAAGTATTGCAGCGGGGTGGAACGTTCCCATAACAAGGCGGCCGTCTTTTTCGATGAACTGTCCGTGTTCTTTGGTAACCTTAAAATTCGGATCGATAAAACGGATCGCTGAAACTCTTCCGAGGCAAACGATTATTTTCGGGTCTATAATGCGTATCTGTTCTTCAAGCCAGGGACGGCAGGCGGCAACTTCGGATTCTTCCGGGTCACGGTTTTTCGGGGGACGGCATTTTACCATGTTTGCGATATAGATGTTTTTATCTCTTGAAAGATCGACCACCGCAAGCATTTTGTCAAGAAGCATTCCGCCTCTTCCTACAAAGGGTTTTCCCTGAAGATCCTCGTTTTCTCCGGGTCCTTCTCCGATAAAAAGGACTTTTGTGTTCGGATTTCCTGTTCCGAAGACAACGTTTGTGCGGGTTTCGCAAAGCCCGCATTTTTTACAGTTAAGACATTGAGCACGAAGTTCGTCAAGGGACATTGTTTTGCACCTCCGAAAAGAATATAACAATATAATACAACATTCCGAAGGATTTATCAAGAGTCAGACGAGGCGGATATAATCGGCGTTCGCAAAACCCACAGTTCCGTTATAATTGACAGTGTACCATCCGTTTTTATTTCCAAGCACCGTGAGCACGGAATTGTTCGGAGCGGAAGAAATCACTCTTCCGGCGGTGCTCGGATAATTTCTGATATTTAAATTTCCGCTTGTTAAAGCCACTTTTCCGGTTTGCGGCGACATCGGAGGAACAAGAGGAAGACCGAAATATTCCGTCATGGAAAGTGCGAGCTTTTCGGCAATCTGTTCAAGATTTGACGTTATCCAGCTTGCGTCAAGGGCGTTGTCGTGATATGCGATCTCAACGAGCACCGCCGGTGCTCGAGTTCTTGTGACTTCGCCAAGTGAGGTGGTCGGCTGCGCTCTTGACCCGGAAGGATAAGGATAAATTGTTTCAAGATTTTCGGAAATGAGCACCGCGGCTCGCTTTCCGTTAACGCTGTTCGGTGAATAAAAAGCGATTATCCCCTGGAATTCGCCGTATCTTCCTTCCGGGGCGGCGTTTGAATGGAGCGCAAGATGAAAATCGTAATTTCCCGCGTTGGAAGCCCGGATCGATGAACCGGCTGTCATCTGCGGAGTGTTTCTTGTAAAGCGGATTCCGCTTGAAATAAGCCAGGGTTCAAGTTCATCCGCAAGAAGGTTTATCCAGTACTCCTCACTGCCGCCGGTGACATAAGTGTTTGCTTCCTGGGTTGAAGGACTAAGGTATATGATTGGCATAAAACTACCTCCGAACGTAATTATAATATCAGTTTATGCGGATAATAATATTACGGTGAAAAATAAAACAAGAAAATAAGGATTTTCCCTTTATTTTATATAATATTTCTGTTATACTATATATTTGTGGAATTTTGTTTATTTTTAACCAGCTATTCAAAAAAGGAGAAAGCGTTACGGAACAGTTAGTTGATATCGAAAGAATGGAAAATGCTGTCGCTCTTTTCGGCAGCTTTGATGAAAATATAAAGGAAATCGAAAAAGCCTACGGAGTGGGAATTCTTTGCCGCGGAACCCAGATAAAAATTTCCGGCGATCCGGAAAAAGTTTCCCTTGCGGGAAAAGCCGTTCAAAGCCTTCTTTCCCTTATCGGAAGGGGAGAAGAACTTAACGACCAGAATATCCACTACGTAATGGATCTGGTCAACGAAGGCAACGAAGACCAGATCAATAAAATAAGCAGCGACGTTATCTGCATCACTTCCAAAGGCAGACCGGTCAAGGCAAAAACCCTTGGACAAAAAGCATATATCGAAGCTATCAAGAATACCACCGTCACGATCGGTGTCGGTCCTGCGGGTACCGGTAAAACCTATCTTGCTGTTGCAATGGCGGTAAAGGCTTTCCGCAACCAGGAGGTAAACAGAATTATTCTTACCCGTCCGGCGGTTGAAGCGGGTGAAAAACTCGGCTTCCTTCCCGGCGATCTCCAGAATAAAGTTGACCCGTATCTCCGTCCGCTTTATGATGCGCTTTTTGAAATGCTCGGCGCGGAAAATTATCAGAGATTTGTTGAACGCGGAAATATCGAAGTTGCCCCGCTTGCCTATATGCGAGGAAGAACTCTTGACGATTCCTTCATAATCCTTGACGAAGCCCAGAACACGACCCCCGAACAGATGAAAATGTTCCTCACAAGGCTTGGTTTCAACTCAAAAGCTGTAATCAACGGCGACGCCACCCAGATAGACCTTCCGTCCATCAAGAAAAGCGGACTTGTTGAAGCAGTAAAAGTTCTTAAAGATGTTGAAGATATTTCACTTATAAAATTCACAGAAAAAGACGTCGTACGCCACCGCCTTGTCCAGAATATCATTAAAGCGTACGAAAAATATTACGAAAGGACAGGAAAAGAAAATGGCAATCGCAAAAGTTATCATATCAAACAGACAGAAAGACATTAAAATTCCGACAGGAATAAGAATGCTCATGCGCCGTTGCTGCGAAGCAACGCTTCGTACCGAAGGTTTTACCGAACCCGGCGAAATCAGCATAAGCTTTGTTTCAAACGAGGAAATAAAAAACATAAATGCCGAATTCAGAAACGTTGACGCAGTCACGGACGTAATTTCTTTCCCTCTTGGGGAAGACGGAATTTATGACCGCAATCCGGAAAGCGGAGCATTGCTTCTTGGCGATATTGTTATTTCGCTCCAGAAAGCGGAACAGCAGGCGGAACTTTACGGACACACTCTCCAGCGTGAGGTTGCCTATCTCACGGTCCATTCGGTTCTGCATCTTCTTGGTTATGATCATGTCAACGGCGGCATGGAACAGGTACATATG
>JAZTXW010000076.1:0-13137 GCA_045636625.1 Oscillospiraceae bacterium | reverse complement strand
TGAGCATTGATGAACGAAGGTCTTCTTCCGTGCTTGCAATCGGCGCAGAGGGTGAAGTTCGATACAACGATCACTTTTCCGCCGACTTCGTCAAGGGAAAGATTCATCTTTCCGTTTTCGTCCTCAAAAATACGAAGTCCCGCAATTTTTGAAGCAAGGGTATCCGCTTCCTCCTGAGTATCGGTTTTGGTAACTCCGAGAAGCACCATAAAACCTTTTCCGATTTCGGAAACGGTTTTGCCTTCACATTCCACCGAAGCGGAAAGAACTCTTTGCAAAACAGCTTTCATATTTAAGCTTTCCTTTCGTTACATACGCACTACGCTGTCAACGCCGCGGATTCGTTTAAGTGCCTCAATAGTGCCTCGGAGCTGTTCAACGCCCTGTGTTTCGATAGTAAGTCGGACTTCCGCCTGGTGATCCGGAAGTTCCCTTGCAAGAAGGGTGTGCATCGGAACATGAAGGTTCGCAACGGTTACGGAAACGTCCGCAACAAAACCGCTTCTGTCGATTCCGTGAACAAGAACGTTGGTTTTATAAGTATCCTTGATGTTGTCGCTCCAGTTCGCGGTGACCCATCTTCCCTCCTGCTCCTTGTCGATAATTCCGTTTACGGCAGTTTTGCAGTTGCAGGTGTGGATCGTAACACCGCTTCCTCTTGTGATAAATCCGATTATTTCGTCTCCCGGAAGCGGGTTGCAGCAATGTCCGAATTTTACAAGGCAGCCTTCAAGTCCTTCAACAATAACGCCGCTGCTTGCCTTGGGTTTGCGTTTCGGTTTAACAATTTCGGGAACAATTTCTTCCGGAGCTTTATATTTTTTGCTGTATTCTTCCTTAACCCAGGGAAGGATCTTCGACATGCTTATACCGCCGTATCCGATTGCGGCATAAAGGTCTTCAATGCTGTTGCAATGCTGGCGTCTTGAAATTTCGCTCAGGAATTCCGTGTGATCGTGCTCATTAAGAATAATTCCGTTTTTGCGGAAATCCTTTTCAAGAACGATTCTGCCTTCGGCAATGTTTTCTTCACGGCGTTCTTTTTTGAACCAGCTTCTGATTTTTGCTCTCGCGCCGCTTGTTCTTGCGATATTGATCCAATCTCGGCTCGGTCCGTGTCCCACTGCGTTGGTAGTCATGATTTCGACTATCATACCGGTTTTTACTTCCGTATCAAGCGGAACGATTCTTCCGTTTATCTTTGCTCCGGTCATTCTGTTGCCGACCGCGGTATGAATCGCATAAGCAAAGTCAACAATTGTCGAACCGACAGGAAGGTTTATAACGTCGCCTTTCGGGGTGAATACAAAAACTTCGTCAACGGCAATATCGGTCTTGATAGAACTTACGATATCCTCAACGTCGTCAAGTTCCTGCTGCTGTTCAAGCATCTGGCGAACCCAGGCAAGACGTTCCTCAAGCTTATATTTTCCCTGGATTCCGGCTTTATATTTCCAGTGCGCGGCGATACCGTATTCTGCGGTATGGTGCATATCCCATGTTCTGATCTGGATCTCGAAAGGAATACCTTTTTCGTCGATACAGGTCGTATGAAGGGACTGGTACATGTTCTGTTTCGGGGTGGAAATATAATCCTTGAATCTGTCGGGAATTGGTTTGAAAAGGTCATGCATAAGTCCGAGAACATAATAGCAGTCATAAACCGTTTCACAGATTACGCGGACAGCATAAACGTCATAAATCTCCTCGAAAGATTTTCCAAGGGTATAAATTTTTCTGTAAATTCCGTAAACGCTTTTGATTCTTCCGGTAAGAGTGGCTTTAAAATCTTCTCCATCAAGGCGTTCGTGAATTTTTTTCTGAAGATGCTCAAGAAATTCCTGCTGTTCGTTTTTTGCAAGTTCCATCCGTTCCTCAACGTCTTTATAGCCGATGGGGTCAAGAATTCTGATGCATCTGTCCTCAAGTTCCTCCATGATAGGGCGGATACCGAGCCTGTGAGCAAGAGGCGCATAGATTTCCATGGTTTCATGGGCGGTTCTGCGCTGTTTTTCCAAAGGTTTTGCGTCGATCGTACGCATATTATGAAGGCGGTCCGCAAGTTTTACAATGATAACGCGTACGTCCTTTGCCATTGCGATCATCATTTTTCGTACGTTTTCCGCCTGAGCTTCTTCTTTTGAAACGAATTTGATCTTGCTGAGCTTTGTAACGCCGTCAACCATTGTTGCAACGTCGTCACCGAATTCCTTGCGGACTTCCTCAAGGGTGACGGAGGTATCCTCGACCACGTCATGAAGAAGAGCCGCACAGACTGTATCCGTATCCATACCAAGCTGAACAACGGTAAGTGCCGCCGCAACGGGATGGATTATATAAGGTTCGCCTGTGGCTCTTTTCTGTTCCGCATGGGCGCTTCTTGCAAGAGAATAGGCTTTTTCTATTTTTTCAACGTCATAACCTTTGTTGACGTCGATAGCCTCTCTGAGTTTTGCAAAATATTCGGGCATATTTTTTTCACCGCTTTTCTGCTTTTATTTCAGATGTTTCCTCTTCTGAGTTTTTCGAGAAGTTTTGAATCTTCCATGTTTATTTTCTGGGACTGCGGATTAAGAGTTATTTCTTCGCTCTTTCCGTCAAAAGTTCTTGTAATAAGTCCCATCTCTTCCATAATATCAAGGCAAAGGCGCATTTTGCAGGAATCCATAGGATATTCCTTGTTCTGTCCGGTGATTCTTCCGAAAAGAACGTCAAGTTCGCCTTTAAAGCTCTGGTTGTTTCTGATAAATCTGTAAACGACGGCAAAATCGTTGCGTTCCGGAATATCCTCCTCCGGAACAGGTTCTCCGCGTTTGTATCCGTCATAGATAAGATTTCCGCAGAAAAGTTTTTCCTGGCTGAGTGAAGAAGGGCGGATATCCCGGATTTTTACGGAAACCCTTTCCTCTCCGCCAAATTCGTTGACTTCGCAGGTTGCCGCAACGTCAACAATTTCTCCCTGAACGTAAGGGAATTCTTCGGCGGTCATTCCGAAATAGACCGCATAGAAAACCATTCCTGCTTTTTTGAAACGGAGACGAAGGTGTTTTCCGTTTCCGATAGGATAAATTCCGTCAACAAGCACTTTTCTGAACGCAAAGACAGGTACTTCGTTGGAAGCTCCGAAAGGTTCAAGAAGTTTAAGCGAAGCAATATTGTTGACCGTAAGTTCCGCCGGATCCATAACCTTATCAATCTTTTGAGTATAAACCGGCATCTGAAGGAAATTTTTTGCGGCAAATTCATTTACCGCTTTGCGGAAATCCTCTATTTTGTCCGAATCAAGGCTCATTCCCGCGGCAAAAGGATGTCCGCCGTATCTGGTAAGATGCTCCGACGCATAGCTTACCGCGTCGATCATTGAAAAACCTTCGACACTTCTTGCGGAACCCCTTGCTTCCTGTCCGTCTTTTGAAATAAGAACGCAAGGTTTTCCGGTACGCTCAACAACCTTGGAACATACAATTCCGATAACGCCGTGGTGCCAGCCTTCTCCGTCAAGAACAACAACTCTGTCGTTGAGGATATCCGCTTTTTCAAGGAACATTGCGTCGATATCCTTCGCGATCTCCGTTTCAAGCTGCTGTCTTTGGCGGTTCTGCTCACAAAGATCGGAAGCAAGCTGTCTTGCAAGTTCCTCATCCTCGGTTGTAAGAAGTTCAGTTACCTGATATGCGGAACCAAGTCTTGCGGCGGAGTTGAGTTTCGGCGCGATGCCGAAAGCTATCATATCCGCGGTAAGCTGCTTTTCGGAAAGACCCGTTTCCTCAAGAAGAGCACGAAGTCCCATATTTGTGGTTTCGCTTATAAGCGCAAGTCCCTGGCGGACAAGAATTCTGTTTTCACCCGTGAGAGGAACAATATCCGCAATGGTACCGATACAAATAAGATCCGCATATTGTTCGATAATTCCCCAGCCGTTGTCGTTTTCAAGAGCGCACACAAGTTTGAACGCAACACCGACACCCGCAAGTTCTTTATAAACACAGCTTTCGTTTTCGTCTTCCCTGTGGGGGTCAACAACCGCAACCGCATCGGGAAGGATCTCTCTCGGTTTGTGGTGGTCGGTAACCACAACGTCAATCCCGAGGAAGGAAGCGTAGTCAATTTCGTTGATCGCGGAAATACCGTTATCAACGGTTACGATAAGATCGGTTTCCTTGGAGGCGATATAATCGATTGCGCCTTTGTTAAGTCCGTAACCTTCGTTCTCTCTGTCGGGGATATAATACCATACGTCGCAGCCGATGGAAGCAAGATAATCATAAAGCAAAACCGTTGCGGTCATACCGTCACAGTCATAGTCGCCGTAAACGCAGATTCGCTCGCCTTCATCAAGAGCTTCGTTTATTCTCTGCACTGCTTTATCCATATCACGATAGGCCATAGGGTCGGTAAAAGGAATCTCTCTTGCAATAAAATCGGTTGCTTTTGCCGGGGTATCGATTCCTCTTGCAACAAGAACCTCGCTTACAAGGGAGGATACTCCGAGTTCTTCTTCAATATGTTTTGCTTTTCCGGGATTTCCCGGCATCAGTTTCCATTTTTTCATCCCATAACCTCCGCAATAAACACTAAACCATTATAAAATATAATATTTAAATAATTATATCACTCCACCCGCTCTTTTTCAATGAAAATTTACAAAAACCGCGCCTGTCACAAACAAAAAAATCCCGCGTAAAACGCGGGATTTTTTAAACTGTTATTCTTCTTTGGATTCGGAAGATTCGCTGCTTTCGCTTTCGGAAGAAGTTTCTTCAGGATCGCTGCTTTCCTCCGCAGCTTTGTTTTCCTCGGCTGCTTTGTTTCCGGAACCTTCTTCGGTCATCTGCTGTTCCATATATTCCTGCTGGATAGCGTCATAATCGATATACTGGGTTTCGTTCTGGGAATGCATTTCCGCAACCTCAAGGTCCTCCGGAAGTTCGTCTTCGGGAATTCTTCTTACAGATTTTACGACGAAGTTTCCGTTTTCAAGTTTTTCAAGATCGTAATAAAGATATTTGTCCGGAACGGATTCGGAAGAACCGTCTTCACTTACGTTCCAAAGGGTTGTCGGTGCAACATAACCGACGATAAGGGTATAAATACCGGCTTCCTTGCGGATCTCAACAACTTTCGGAACATAGGAAGCGGTCTGTCCCATTACGGGAACGGAATAGGTGTTTGTTTCCTCATCGAAAATATAGAAGAAATCATAACCCTCCGCAAAAGACTGGTGTTCAAGGGTTACTGCGTCGCCGTAAAGGCTTTTTGCCGCAACGTCAAGGTCGGAAGCGGGAACAACAAGTCTTCCCATTTCGTCATACTCATATTTTGTGCGGTTTTCAAGGAGATTTGACCAAAGCGCGGTTTTAAGAATAAATACTTCGTCAAGCTGGCTCGGGTTTTCAAATGCAGCGGGGTCGAACATAAGAAGAGGATATATTTTCCATTCAAATTCCTCTTTCTGGGAAGCATTGTCAAGAATTCTTGCCCCAAGGCTTATAAGCGTGGAAAAAAGGCTTAATGCTCCAAGCACCGCCAAAGCGATAAGAATTGCTCCAAGTGTTGCCGCATATTTGTGTTTTCTTTTTGCTCCGATATATTTTTTAGCGTTCGGGAAAAGAATTTTTTTCGTTTTCTCTGCTTTAACGGAAGTTCCTTCGGAAAGATCCACCACAACGTCTTCGTCGGTTTTTTCTTCTTCAGATTCTGCTTTTTCCGCTTGAGCATCATCTTTTTCGATGTTTTCTTCCTGAGCATCAGTATTTTCTTCTTCGAGCACCGGTTCTTTTTCTTCCGGTTCTTCTTTTATGCTCACAATTTCGTTTCCGGTATCAAGCGCCACAACTTCGGTTATAACCATTCCCGGATCGGTTTCTTCCGCAACCGCAAGAATATCCGGTCCGCTCTTTTTTTTGCGGCGTTTTTTACTTTTTTCGGAAATCATATTTTCCTCTTCTTCGCTGAAAAATTCCGCAAAGCTGTCCTCAAGTTCCGTTTCGGGGAATTTTTCCTCCGGCTTGTTCCAGCCATTATTTTTATCTGCCATAGATTTTTCCTTTCAAATACAAAGCGTTTTCAACGCTTTTTCTTCATCTTGTTATGATGATACAAAGTAATAATACCAAAAAACTTTCGTTTGCACAAGTGTATTATTCAATATTTACAAATTATTAAAAAGAAGATGCTGCGCCGGTGCCATAAAGGAATTGCACATATTTAAAAGTTGTTATATAATATTGGCATTAAAGGAGGTGCTTTCTGATGTCCGGAAAAAGCGGAAGAATTTTCTTCCTTGATGAAATGCGCGGTCTTGCCCTTATCGGAATGATAATTTATCATGCCGCTTATGATCTGTATGCGCTTTTCGGCCTTGATTTTGATTTTTATTCCCCGGGTTGGGATACTCTTCAGATGGCGATCTGCTGTACATTTATCTTTATCGCCGGAATATCTTCCCGACTTACCAAAAATGCTCTTAAACACGGTCTCGTGGTTTTCGGCTGCGGAATGCTTATGACTATCGGAACATATTTCTTCATGCGTTCCCAGACAATCTGGTTCGGAATCCTTCATTTTATCGGAATCTCAATTATTATTTACCATATTTTCAGAAAATCGGTAAAGAAAACCAATGCTCTTCTCGGCATGGTCCTTGCCTTCGCTGTTTTTCTCTGCCTCTACGGTCTTCCGTCCGGAAGTATTCTTTTCGGAAATGTTGACGTGCCTTCCGGGCTTTATTTCAGCAAATATCTCGGCGTAATCGGTCTTCCGGGAAGAGGTTTTCGCTCCGCGGACTATTTTCCTCTTCTTCCCTGGTTTTTCCTTTTCCTGAGCGGATGTTTCGCAGGAAAATGGTTCAAGGAACGCAAAGTCCCGGATTTTATGATGAACAGACACAGCGATTTTCTTTGCAAAATCGGTTCCAACACCCTTGCGATATATGTAATCCACCAGCCGGTGATCTACGGCGTTCTCTATGCTTTTTTCTGGGTCATTGAAAAAGGAAGTGCTGTATGAACAGAGAAACCACCTGCTGTTTCACCGGACCGAGAAGGCCCCGCCTTCCTTCCGAGGGAAACGAGATTTCTCCGGAAATTGCTTCGCTCAAAGTCAGTATCCGTTCCGCAATTCTTGACGCATACGATGAGGGTTTCCGCTTTTTTATGAACGGAATGGCCGACGGGTTTGATCTTTTTGCTGCGGAAGCAGTTCTTGAACTTAAAAATTCCTGCGAAGGAATATCCCTTGTTGCGGTCCTTCCGTATGCCGACGCGCCAAAAAATCATTCCAAAACAGTTGCAAAGCGTATGGAACACATATTAAAAAACGCCTGCTCTGTAATTTCGCTGTATGATAAACACGTTCCCGGCTGTGAACACAGCCGCAACAAATATATGGTCGATAATTCAACAAGAATAATAGGATATTACAACGGTCTTTCCGGCGGAACGTCCCATTGCTGGAACTATGCAACGGAAAATAATCTTGAAATGGTGAATCTTTATGAGGAATTTTAACGGACCCGGCGGTCTTCTCGCTTCTTTTCTTGCGATACTTATAGTTTTTGCCGCGGCTGTCCTTTATGAACACGGAATAATAGGCGATGATCTCTATACCGACATTCTTTCCTCCGTAAAAGGCGAAATTTCATCCCCTTCTTCCGAACTCGAAGTGCATTTCATCGACGTAGGTCAGGCGGAATGCATACTTGTAAAATCCCCTGAAAAGAACGTCCTTATTGATGCCGGCGATATCGGCTGTGAAAAGAAAATTGAAAACTATCTTCGCACCGAAGGAGTTTTTTCCATAGATCTGTTTATAATCACTCATCCCCATGCGGATCATCTCGGCTCAGCTTCCGAAATTCTTAAAAGGTTCCCTGCTGCCGAAGTTCTGCTTCCCGAAATCCCTTCGGAATATCTTCCCACTACATCTCTTTTTGAAAAGTTTATTGAAACCCTTTCTGAAAAGAAATGCTCCGTTTCCTATGCGGAAACGGGAATGACTTATGAACTTGGCGGAGAAGCGGTTTTGGAAATTCTCGGTCCCTCCGGATATTACGGAGATAACCTCAACAATTATTCTGTAATATCAAAACTCACTTTTGACGAAACAAGTTTTCTTTTCACCGGCGATGCCGAAAAAGAAGCGGAACTTCTTCTTATATCTTCCGGCGCGGATCTTTCCTGCACTGTTTTGAATGCCGGTCACCACGGAAGTTCAACCTCCAGCTGCGCCGCTTTTCTTAAAGCCTCCGCACCGGAATATGCCGTAATTTCCTGCGGCTTCAACAACGATTACGGTCACCCGCACAGAGAAACTTTGTCCTCCTTCAAAGAATTCGGGATCAGATATTACCGCACCGATTATGAAGGCGACATTTTTTTCCTTTCCGACGGAAAAGAAATAACAGTTTTTACGAAAGGTTAATCCATGGAAAAGGAAATTTATAAACTCGACAGAATTGAAGAAGGAATTGCCGCTGTTGAAAACTCCGACGGCGCAATGCTTTATGTTTCCGCAAGCCGCCTTCCGGAAAATTCAAAATCCGGCGACTGTTTCACTTTTGAAAAAGGCCGTTTTTTCCCGGATCCCGAAGAAACCGAAAAAAGACGAAAAAAAATAAAAGCCGCCCTTGACGGAATAATAAATAAAAAATAATTTTTACCCGCTCATCACACTTTGCACACTATACGATGTTAAAATTTATTCATTATAAAAAGAAAGGAAGCTTGATTCTATGGGCAGGATCCTTATTGTTGACGACGAACTTCGTGTCCGTGACCTAATAAAAAAATATGCAAAATTCGAAGGCTATGAGGTAAGCGAAGCCGGAACCGGTCTTCAGGCTCTTGAACTTTGCCGAAACCATGAGTTCGATATAATAATCATGGACGTAATGATGCCGGAACTTGACGGTTTTTCCGCCTGCAGAGAGATCCGCAAATTTTCCAATGTTCCGATTATCATGCTTTCTGCCCGCGGTGAAGAATATGATAAAGTACACGGATTTGAATCCGGCGTTGACGATTACGTTGTAAAACCTTTTTCACCGAAGGAACTTATGATGAGAATCGGCGCAATTTTAAAACGCGGCGGTGTTTCGCTTCCGGAAGCAAAAGAAGTTTTTCAGCATGAGGGACTTACCGTTGATTTTACCGGCCGCCTTGTTGTTGTTGACGGGAAACAGGTCGATATGTCCCCAAGGGAATATGACCTTTTCTTCTTCCTTGTAAAAAACCGCGGAATTGCTCTTTCCCGCGAAAAACTCATCAATGAAGTCTGGGGTTATGATTTCCTCGGCGATGACCGCACAATCGACACCCATATAAAACAGCTTCGAAAGATACTCGGACCCTACAGCCGCTGTATCTCGACTCTGAGAGGAGTTGGATATCGCTTTGACGAGTGATAAAATATCCGTCCGCTGGAAGCTATGTATTTATTTCATGGGCTTCGCCGTTTCAATGCTTCTGATTCTCTGGCTTATGCAAACCGTACTTCTCGGAAGTATCTATGCACTTTATACCAAAGAAACAATGGAGGATCATTCCAAAACAATTTCAGAAAACATCAATAACCCCGAAATAAACAGCCTTATGATCTCCATAAGCCAGGAAAACGAAATTTCGATCTATCTTCTCAGCGAAGACGGAATAATAAAAAGCGCAACGGAACGTTCCACAAGCGTACGTTTTGACAAAGCCTCAAAAGGCATGCTCGAATATTGGGATCTTGCTCTTGAAAGCGGCGGAACATATATCACCGAAGTTGAATCCACCGGCGTTTTCACCGACAGCGGAATTTTTCTTGAATATGACCCAAGCCATTTTATCGGAAAAGTCCCCCAGCAAAATTCCTACAGCAGCATGATAATGGCAACCGAAATCGTTTCAGAACACGGAGAACGTTCTCTTCTTGTTCTTGTTTCAAGAATGGAACCCATCACTTCAATGTCCGAAGTCCTTCTTCTGATCCTTTCCATTGCAACGGTCTTCGCCTTCGGCGCAGGCATCGTTCTTTCTTTTATTGCATCAAAAGGTCTTGCAAGCCCGATAAAAAATCTTTCGGATTCCGCAAGCCAGCTTGCCAACGGCGATTATGACGTTATTTTCGAAGGCGGAGGCTGCCGCGAAATAACCCGGCTCAGCGAAACTCTTAACAACACCGCAAAAAAACTTCAGAAAACCGATACTCTTCGCAAAGAACTTCTTGCAAACGTAAGCCACGACCTTCGCACTCCCCTTACCATGATCGGCGGTTACGGAGAAATGATGCGCGATATTCCCGGAGAAAACAATTCGGAAAACATACAGATAATCATTGACGAAACAACGCGCCTTACAAAACTTGTAAACGACGCTCTCGATCTTTCAAAACTCCAGAGCGGAACTTTCAATTTTATTCCCACAGTTTTCTGCATAACCGATGAAACTTCCGATATCGTAAGTCAGTTCAGAAAACTTTCCGCCGGAAAAACACAGATCGTTTTTGAAAGCGACGAGGACGTTCTGGTAAATTCCGACGAGGTACTCGTTTCTGAAGCAATTTATAACCTTATAAACAACGCTGTTACCCACGGCGGAGAAGATATTTCCATAACCGTACGCCAGAATCTGAACGGAAATAACGTAAAAATTTCCGTAATAGATAACGGCCGCGGAATCCCGCCGGAAATGCTTGACGGAATCTGGGAACGTTATCAGAAAGGTCTCGGCGGCGGCGCCGGACTTGGTCTTGCGATAGTAAGCACCGGAATTAAAATGTGCGGCGGATGCTGCGGAGTTGAAAGCGAAGTCGGAAAAGGAACAACTTTCTGGATAGAGCTTCCGATTTATAAAGATTAAAAACAAAAATCCCTCTCCGATTTCGGAGAGGGATTTTTTATATCCATATATAACTTTCTTTCGGATTTCGCCTTGAATAGATTTCTTCAAGTTCGGTTATTATTTCTTCCTTCGGTCTGAGGAATTTTTCATCGTGGCTGATGAGAAAGAATTTTGCCGAAAGATTTTTGAGCACATTGATTTCTTCTTTGAGCACAGAAGCGTTATAACAAGCCCTGCCCTGCTTCATTGTCGGATAAATTGCATCACCAAGAAAGGCATAATCCCCGATTTCCATTCCGACAGAACCCTTCGCGTGACCTGAAGGAAGCGGAAAAAGATGTATCCCAACCCCGTCGTCGATTAAAATATCTTTATCAACTACCGTTCCTCTCTTCGCGTATTTAAACGTGTTCGCTCCGAGATAAATGTTTTCGCATTCAACGTGCTCAAGGTTTCCCATATGATCCGGATGAAAATGGGATATAACCGCACTTCTCGGTTTTTTAAAGGTGTTCAGCATTTCAGGCACATGTTCGGACGCACCAACGTCAAACAGCCATATAAATTTATCGCCCTCAACGATACCAACGTCCGCCGAAAGAGGATCTTTGCTTGCCCTGATGTATGAAATTTCCCCGGCAACTCTCAAAATTTCCGCCATGCAATCACCTTATTTTTCATTCGGGTTTCCTTTAAATCTCATGAGCATGGGACGAAGTTCCGAAGCAAGATAAAGTGAACCTGCAACAACAAGCGCTTCGCCATCCTTAAGATTTTCAAGTGCTTCCGCAAGGGCTTCTTTCGCGTTTTCCTTTGCCGAAACGTTTTTGCAGTATTTTGCGGCAATTTCAGCAAGTTTTTCCGGTGCAACCATTCTTGGGTTCTGTACAGGAACGGTTATAATATGCTCAAAATGCGGTGCAAGTTCTGCCATAACCGTTTCACAGTCTTTGTCCGCCATCATTCCACAAAGCAAAATTCGTTTTTCAGGCAAAAACGCCTCAACGTTGACCGCAAGTGCCTTTGCTGCCTGCGGATTATGAGCACCGTCAAGGATAACCACAGGTTCTTTCGAGCAAAGTTCAAACCTTGCGGGGAATCTTGTTGCCGCAATTCCCTCAACAAGATGCTCATCCTTGATAACGAAATGCTTTTCCCGAAGAATGCTTACCGCGGAATAGACCGTAAGAAGATTGTTTATCTGGTGCTTACCGCCGAGAGAAAGGGAAAGTTCCGTCTTTCCGACAAGAATATCCATTCCGGAAACATCTTCCGAAACAAGTTTCGCTCTTCCTGCCGCACCGGTAACAAATGTTGCGTCAAGTTCGGCACATTTGTTGAGCATAACCGTAAGCACTTCCTGCTCCTGCCCCGGAGATGTAAGAAGAGTGCATCCCGGACGTAAAATTCCGCATTTTTCTTCCGCAATTTTTGCAGCAGTATCACCGAGCTGTTCCATATGGTCAAGTCCTACGGCGGTAATAATCTGCAAAACCGGTTCCGGAACAGTGTTTGTTGCATCAAAACGGCCGCCAAGACCTGCTTCGAGCACCACAAAATCGCAATTTTCTTCCGCAAACCAAAGCATTGCGCAAGCAGTCGTGATTTCAAAAGCATTGAGCACCGTTCCTTCGGAAATAAGCTCATCAGCCTTTTCTTTAACCGTTTCAACAATTTTTGCAAGGCGCTTTTTGCCGATCATTTTTCCGTTTATCATCATGCGTTCGCGGAATTCGAGCACGTATGGAGATATATATCTTCCGGTTTTATAACCTGCTGTGCTCAGGACGGAAGCGAGCATCGCAACAGTTGAACCTTTTCCGTTTGTTCCCGCAACGTTTATGCTTCGCAGCTTTTTTTCCGGATTTCCAAGCTTTTCAAGAAGCTTTTCCATCTCCTTGAGAGAAGGTTCTTTTTTGAACCGCGGAAAATTCGCGATATATTCAAGACTTTCTTCATATTCCATCGGTTTTTCCGCCTTTCGTTTAAAAAAGTTATAAGAGCCGCCGTTTCCGGCGGCTCTTTTTTTGATTATTTCATTGCTGCAATGGATTCTTCGAGTTTTGCAAGTCTTTCTTTAAGTTTTGCAAGTCTGTCGCGTTCTGCTGCAACAACGTTTTCCGGGGCTTTGTTAACAAAGCCGGGGTTGTTGAGTCTTGCTTCAAGGCCGGTTGCCTGTTTTTCGCACTGCTCTTTTTCTTTGTTAAGACGTTCAAGCTCTTTTGCCATGTCGATAAGTTCTGCCCTGGGGATATAGATTTTTGCTGCGTCGGTAATAACCTGAACAGCGCCCGCTTTGTCAAATTCAACGTTGATG
>JAZTXW010000075.1:0-3070 GCA_045636625.1 Oscillospiraceae bacterium | reverse complement strand
CGGCACCCTGCATCACGGCAGAGGAAGCGTAACGGATGTTCACCACGGCATCGGCACCCATGGCTTCCGCTTCCATGGCCATTCTCTTGGTGGCCAGGGCACGGGCATCGTTCATCATGTCGGTGTAGGCTCTCAGTTCGCCGCCGACCAGCGTCTTGAAACTCTGGGCAATGTCATTGCCAATGTGCTTGGACTGGATGGTGCTGCCCTTAACCAGACCAAGCATTTCCAGTTCTTTTCCGGTGATGTAATCAGTATTTACTAAGATCATTTTCTTCTCCGCTCCTTATTTCATTGATTCTTTCTATAAGTACAAATATCATAATTCCCGTAGAAACTACGGGAACTGTTCCGATGATAATTTTGAGTACCGTGCTTTCTATCAGCATTATTATAAAACCAAAATAAATCACGAACCATATTATCATTAAAACCGAAATTATAACCGGCGCAATAATTTTTTTCATATCAATAACCCCGAAAAAATCAGCAGTTCTTTAAAATCCAATTTGCAATATCGGAAATAATATTTTCGCCGATATGACGTTCTTTCGAAAATTCCTTCGTGGCTTTTGAAATATCGTTATAAAGTGCCGGAACAAAACAATGGTTAAGCCCTTCATAAAGTCGGAAACTGAAATTTTCCCTTTCACTGAAAATGCGTTTGTATTCACCAAAATCCTTTTCGGTGCTTACCTGCAGATCTCCGCTTCCCTGCATTACGAGAACAGGTTTTTCGGTTCTTTCAAGGTATTTTTCGGCGCGGTGTTCGCCCATTTCTTTAAAATAATAGAGGCTGACTCCGCCGACGTACGGGATTTTTTTGGCTTCATCGTCAGAAAGTTCATAAAGGTTTTCAAAAGATTTTCTGAATTTTTTATCCTGTGCGGAAGCAATCCAGCTCATGATTTTGCTTTTTCCGTTTTTCATTTCCTCAAGCTGACGGAAAAGAACGTTTTCAAGAGTATCAAGAGTTCCCGCAAGAAGAACAAGTCCTTTAAAATTTCCGCCTTCGGCGTCAATTCTCGGCGCAAGCATCGCGCCCATACTGTGACCGATTATAAAAACCTTTTCCGGATCGATCCTCGGATCGTTTTTAAGAAGTTTTGAGGCAAGAACAGCATCCTCAATAACCTCTTCCCTGACGGTCAGATTGCCTTTTTTTAGCAATTTCCTTCCGTGGGCAAAACTTCTTTTGTCATAGCGGACAGAAGCTATTCCGTGCCTTGCAAGGCCTTCTGCAAGGTCTTTGAATGGAGTAAGATTCATAACTTTTTCATCCATGTTGCTGGAACCGGAACCATGAACAAAAACCACCGCTGGAACCGTTTTTTCAAAATCGTCCGGCAAGGTCAAAATTCCGTTAAGAGGAAATTCCGTTCCCTTACCGATCACAATTTTTTCTTCTGTCATAATCGCGCCTCCTATTTAGAATATTTTCTAAATTGAGTATATCATATACGGTTTCTGCCGTCAACAACTGTTTAGATTTCTTTCTAAATAGATGACGCAAAAAAAGAGTGTCCTTCCGGACACTCTTTTAATATTGTATAAGGATTATTTTGCGTAGTCAACTGCTCTGCTTTCGCGGACAAGATGAACTTTGATCTGTCCGGGATATTCGAGTTCGCCTTCGATTTTTTCTGCGATATCGTGAGCAAGAAGCACCATTTTTTCGTCGTCGATAAGTTCGGGTTTAACAACGATTCTGACTTCGCGTCCGGCCTGGATCGCGAAGCAGTTATCAACGCCTTCGAAGGAATTTGCGATTTCTTCGAGTTTTTCAAGACGTTTGATATAGTTTTCAAGGTTTTCGCGTCTTGCGCCGGGTCTTGCTGCGGAAATTGCGTCTGCTGCCTGAACAAGCCATGCAATGGTGGTTCTGGGTTCAACGTCGCCGTGGTGAGCTTCGATAGCATGGATAACAGCTTCGGGCTCTTTATATTTTTTCGCAACATCAACACCGATGGTAACATGGCTTCCTTCGATTTCATGGGTAAGAGCTTTACCGATATCGTGAAGAAGACCTGCTCTTCTTGCCATGTTGGGATCAACGCCGCCCATTTCGTTGGCAAGAAGTCCTGCAATCTGTGCAACCTCGATGGAGTGCATAAGAACGTTCTGGCCATAGCTGGTACGGTATCTCATACGGCCGAGAAGGCGGACAAGTTCCGGTGCAACACCGCGGACTCCGCATTCGAGCACTGCATGCTCACCGTCCTGCTTGATTTTAGCGTCAACTTCTTTGCGTGCTTTATCAACGGTTTCTTCAATTCTTGCGGGATGGATACGTCCGTCCTGAATAAGTTTTTCAAGAGAAAGTCTTGCAATTTCGCGGCGGACAGGATCGAAGGAAGAAAGGGTGATTGCTTCGGGGGTATCGTCGATAATAAGATCAACGCCGGTAAGAGTTTCAAGAGCGCGGATGTTGCGTCCTTCGCGTCCGATAATGCGTCCTTTCATCTCATCGCTGGGAAGCGGAACAACGGAAACGGTTGCTTCAGCAACATAATCGGGTGCGCAGCGGGAAACTGCGGTTCCAATGATCTCGCGTGCTTTTTCTTCGGCTTCGTCTTTAAGCTGCTGTTCGAACTGCATGATTCGAAGAGCTTTTTCATGGGAAAGTTTAGCTTCAACTTCTTCAAGAAGCTGGATTTTTGCCTGTTCTTCAGAATAGCCGGAAATGCGTTCAAGCATTTCGAACTGGCTATTTTTGATCTGTTCTGCTTCGGCAAGTCTTGCGTCTGCAGCCTGGAGTTTTTCCTGCATAACTTCCTCTTTTTTGTCGAGGTTGTCTGCTTTCTTTTCAAGGGATTCTTCTTTTTGCTGGAGTCTATGTTCGCTGCGCTGAACTTCTGCGCGGCGGTCTTTAATTTCTTTATCCGCTTCGGTTCTGAGGCGGTGAATTTCATCCTTTGCTTCAACAAGGGCTTCTTTTTTGCGGCTTTCAGCAGTTTTGATTGATTCGTTTACAATGCGTCTTGCTTCTTCTTCGGCGGAACCGATTTCGGCTTCCGCAACTCTGCGTCTATATGCAACACCCACCGGGAAAGCGATTATCAAACCAACG
>JAZTXW010000074.1:0-4290 GCA_045636625.1 Oscillospiraceae bacterium | reverse complement strand
AACGCTGCTGCAATGGACGCAGTTTTCAACGATGTTCATGAAGAATATCTTGAAAGAAATAACCTCAAAACTTATCAGACCAAATGCGACAGCAAAGAAACTTATCTTACCAGACCTGACCTTGGCCGTGTATTTGATGATGAAACTGCTGCAAAAATCAAAGCAGAATGCATCGCAGAACCCGACGTACAGATCGTTGTTTCCGACGGACTTTCTTCTTCCGCTGTTGAAGCAAACATCGACGCAGTTCTTCCCGCAATCTACAACGGTCTTAAAGCAACCGGCCTTAAAGTAGGTACTCCTTTCTTTGTAAAATACGGACGTGTTGGTGCAGAAGACTCTGTTGCAAAAATCCTCGGCGCAAAAGTAACCGTTATCCTTCTTGGTGAAAGACCCGGACTTGCAACCTCCAGCTCTCTTTCCGCATACTGCGTTTACGGCGGCTATCCCGGCATTCCGGAAGCAAACCGTACCGTAGTTTCCAACATCCACAAAGCAGGTACTCCTCCGGTAGAAGCAGGCGCATACATTGCAGAACTTTGCAAACAGATGTATGACAAAAAAGCTTCCGGTCTTGACCTCAAAGCATAAGGTACATAATTTAAGCGGTGCTCATTCTGAGCACCGCTTTTTTTCACAGGAATATTTTAGCGATTTACTTGACAAAAGTGCTTTTTGGTGGTATATATAATTTATATTGAAAAACCGATGATTGAGAATAGTAACTTTTACGGCGGTTTAAAGAGAATGGCAGATGGTGAGATTGCTGTAGCTTTAGTAAAAGTGAATGGACTCATGAGGGCAGCAGGAAAGCGTTTTTTTTGCAAGTAATGGCTGTCGGAACCGGACCGTTATCATACCGGATGGATATAATTTGTATCCGTAAAAGTGGGCTTTAGTCAATACAGGTGGCACCGCAGAGATTTTTGTCTTTGTCCTGTTTTAATAGGGGACAGAGGCGTGTTTTTATTTTCGGAGGTAATTTTATGAAACGATGGCGCATTTTAAAATAATTTTTGCTTAAAACAAATTTATTTTGAAAGGATTTAATTGCAATGAATATGACATATAAAGATTTTGACCGTTATCTCAGAGATTACCCCAATAAGGAAGGATTTTTCGGCGATTTTGGCGGACAGTTTATTCCGGATGAACTTATGCCTGCTTTTAAAGAAATAAACGACGCTTATGAAACAATTTGCCAGAGCGCACAATTCATCAACGAACTTAGAAGAATAAGAAAAGAATTTCAGGGAAGGGCAACCCCGGTTTATCATTGTGAAAGACTTTCCAACCATCTCGGAAAATGCCAGATTTATCTTAAAAGGGAAGACCTTAACCATACCGGTGCTCATAAATTGAATCATTGTATGGGTGAGGGACTTCTTGCAAAATATATGGGCAAGAAAAAACTTATTGCTGAAACAGGCGCGGGTCAGCATGGCGTTGCAATAGCGACTGCTGCTGCTTATTTTGGCCTTGAGTGTGACGTTTATATGGGCGAAGTAGATATCGAAAAACAGGCTCCCAACGTCACCAGAATGAAACTTCTCGGAGCGAATGTAATTCCTGTAACAAAAGGTCTTAAAACTCTTAAAGAGGCTGTGGACGCCGCATTTGAAGCATATATGAATGAGTATAAAGATGCGATATATTGCATCGGTTCGGTTGTGGGTCCTCATCCGTTTCCCAAGATGGTACGCGATTTCCAATCTATAGTTGGTATTGAAGCAAGGGAACAGTTCCTTGAGATGACAGGCATTATGCCCGATGCGGTTACTGCTTGTGTTGGCGGAGGTTCCAACTCCATCGGTATGTTTGTTCCTTTCCTTGGAGATCCTGTTGACATATATGGAGTTGAACCTCTTGGAAGAGGTTCCGCCGTGGGTGATCATGCTGCTTCTATGGCATACGGCAAACCGGGTATTCTTCATGGTTTCAACAGCTATCTTCTTCAGGACGAAAACGGTGATCCGAGTCCCGTTTATTCCATTGCGAGCGGTCTTGATTATCCTTCCGTTGGTCCGGAACACGCATTCCTTCGTGATGTCGGTCGTGTAAATTATGTTCAGATAAGTGACGAAGAAGCTATGGAAGCTTTCTATAAACTTTGCCGCTTCGAGGGTATAATTCCGGCGGTAGAAAGTTCTCATGCAGTTGCTTATGCAATGAAATACGCAAAAGAACACGATACCGGTTCAATTCTTGTTTGTCTTTCCGGACGCGGAGACAAAGATATGGACTTTGTTGTTGAGCAATACGGTCTTGGCGAAAGATTTTTTGAAGAATAATAAATAAAATCAAAAAAGCCCGCGGATGCGGGCTTTTTGCTTTGTGTAAAATTAAAATACTTTACAGTATTTATATTTATTTGGAGCATATTTTCACAAAAGAATCGATAATATTTTTGTTTTCTGTTGCAATTGTGTGGTCACGTTCGGGATGCCATTGGACTCCGAGAACGAACTTTTTGTTTCTATGATAGATAGCTTCAACAATTCCGTCTTCTGCGGTTGCGCAAACGGAAAATTCCGGAGCAACGTCTTTTACAGCCTGATGATGATAACTGTTTACCACGTGTTCGCCGAATCCCATTATTTCAGAAAGGGGAGACGATTTTTCAATGGAAACTTTATGAAATGCGATATCCGGTTTAATAAGATTGTGGATAAGGCTTGTTTCAAATTCGGAAGGAATATCCTGGATGAGACTTCCTCCGCAAAAAACATTCAAAGCCTGCATTCCTCTGCAGATTCCAAGAATCGGAATATCGGCTTCAATAGCAATCCGGATAATTTCTTTTTCACATTTATCACGGAAATTTGAAATTCCGAGGCTTTTTCCGGAATTTGTTTCACCGTAATATTTTGGATCGATATCCGAACCGCCTGAAAAAATAAGACCGTCTATAACGTTTATGATTTCAAGAATGTTTTTTGGATCCGAAGAAAGGGGAATTATAAAAGGTATTCCGCCGGAATTTGTTATTTCATCAACGTAAGGCTGTTTTAAAAAGATTTGATTGTTTTCTTCATCAAAAGAAGGAAGGATTCCAATTATCGTTTTCAAAAAAACACCTCCTATTTTCAATTTAAATATATTATATATTCTTAAATTATTTTTTGCAATAAATTGAGATTGGTGATACAATAAAGCTGTAAATTTTTAATGGAGATGACTTAAATGGAAACTCTTAAAAAATATGCGAAAAAATACTTTATTGATGCAATGTCCGCAATGGCGCTGGGCCTTTTTGCATCACTTCTGATCGGAACCATTTTTGGAACGATCGGAACATATCTTGGTCCTGATTATATAGAGAACGGAATGATTAATGAAATAGGCGGATTTTTCACCGAAATGAAAAGCTTTGCGCAGGGTGCTTCCGGAATGGCGATAGGTGTTGCAATTGCGTATTCACTTAAAGCGGATCCGCTTGTAATGTTTTCCTGCGCCGCAGTAGGAAGTCTTTCGTATTCTTTGGGAGCGACTATTTTTCTTTCAAACGGTGAAAGCGTTGCTTACACAGCGGGTCCCGCGGGCGCTTACGTTGCGGCAATTGCTGCAGCTGAAATCGGAAGGCTTGTTTCAAAGAAAACAAAAGTCGATATTCTTGTCACCCCAACGGTAACGATTATTGCCGGATATGCCGTTGCAAAATTAATTTGTCCTGCGGTTGCCTATATTATGTATTATCTTGGAGATTTTATTAATACAGCAACGGAGATGCAGCCTCTTCTTATGGGAATCATTATCGCTGTTGTTGTAGGTATGATTTTGACGCTTCCTATTTCTTCTGCGGCGATATGTGCTATGATCGGAATAAGCGGAATTGCGGGCGGAGCTGCTGTTGCCGGATGCTGTGCCCAGATGATTGGTTTTGCGGTAATCAGTTTTGCCGATAACGGTTGGGGCGGATTTTTTGCCCAGGGTCTTGGAACATCAATGCTTCAGATGGGTAATATAATTAAAAAACCTGCAATATGGATTCCGCCTACGCTTGCTGCAGCAATAACAGGCCCTGTAAGCACACTTGTTTTTAAACTTGAATGTACCGGAGTTTCCGCCGGAATGGGAACATGCGGACTTGTAGGTCCCCTCGGAGTGCTTACTGATATGGATGGCGGAAGCAATATGTGGCTTGGACTTCTTTTGGTTTGCTTTGTTCTTCCTGCGGTGCTTTCCTATGTTTTCTATATTGTTATGAAAAAAATGGGACTTATCAAAGCGGGGGATATGAAACTTCAAAATTAAATAAAAAGTAAGAGGAGCAAAAAAAGGTCCGGGGGC
>JAZTXW010000073.1:0-3695 GCA_045636625.1 Oscillospiraceae bacterium | reverse complement strand
AGGTCCTCAGGGAATTGCCGGTATTCAGTGACCTGGGGGTCCCCAGGGACCGCAGGGTGATATAGGTCTTACCGGGCCTGCCGGTCGTCAGGGACCCATTGGATTGACCGGTGCGACAGGTCCCCGTGGACCTGTTGGTCTTACCGGACCCGTTGGTCCGCAAGGTCCTGTCGGTCTCACCGGACCTATTGGTCCGCAGGGACCCGTTGGTCCTCAGGGGCCTGCCGGTCCTGCAGGTTCAGATGGTCCTGCAGGAGGACTTCTCGGATTTGCTGATTTCTATGCTATAATCCCGCCCGACAATGCCGAACCGATAGGACCCGGCGAAGATGTTCCTTTCCCCGAGCAATCCGTCATCGGCGGAACGAGTATCGGAAGGAGTTCCGATTCTTCCTTCACTCTTTTTGATTCCGGAACTTATCTTGTTTTCTTTGAAGCAACGGTTGATGCCTCGGCACAGCTTGTTTTGACTCTTAACGGAACGGAACTTTCCTATACCGCAGTAGGAAGAAACGCAGGCGGTTCCCAGATTATCGGAATGTCTGTAGTTGAAGCTGAGGAAGATTCTGTTCTTACAGTTCGCAACCCGATTTCAGCAAATTCTCCTGTTGTTCTTACTCCCTCTGCCGGAGGAAATCTTCCCATTTCCGCGCATCTTGTTATTATAAGATTACAGTAATTTATAATAAAATATTATTGATAAATTATTGACAACGCTCTTCAAAAGTGATAAAGTAACTTTTATATTGTAAAAGGCTTTGACGAAGACGGTCGGAACGACAGACGCGCAGAGAGCCGGTGGTTGGTGTAAACCGGCGGCTGTTGAACCAAGGACTTATCCCTTCTGAGCCGGGAACCCGAAAGGTTTTTGATCCAAGTAGATATTCCCCGTTTGACCGCGTTAAGGTATAGGACTTGTTGGAGTCTGAAGGTGGCAGTATTAACTGCAATTTGAGTGGTACCGCGGATAAAGTTATTTTTACCCGTCTCAAGATCATTATCTTGGGACGGGTTTTCTTTTATAAAAAAGACTGTTCCCATGGTCGGAAAGGATTTGGAATTTATGAAAAAACAGACAGAAACTTCTCTTAAGGAGATAGCTCAGCGAATTCGTGAAATGCGTGAGATTGTTGGATTTTCTCCGGCACAGCTTGCCGAACGCACCGAAGTTTCGGAAGAACAGTATCGAATTTACGAGAGCGGAAAAGTCGATCTTCCTTTCTCCTTCCTTCATAAATGCTCCCTTGCATTCGGTCTTGAGCTTACCGAACTTCTTGAAGGACATGCATCCAATCTTTCTCATTATACTGTAACAAGAAAAGGCGAAGGTCTTGTTACCGCGGAGGAAAACGGAATCTGCATCCAGAACCTTGCCCCCATGTTCCAGAGAAAACTTGGCGCTCCCTATTGGGTAACATATAAATATTCCGAAGAACTTCAGGATACACCTATCCATACCGCAACCCATGCCGGACAGGAATTTGACCTCGTTATCAAAGGTTCGCTTAAAGTTCAGGTTGGCGAACACACCGAAATTCTTAACGAAGGCGACTCTATTTTCTATAAATCATCCACCCCTCACGGAATGATTGCTGTCGGCGGAAGCGATTGCACTTTCCTTGCAATGGTCATGGCGGATAAAAAGCCCGAAAAAGCCGATTACATAATCCCCAAAAAGCCCACCCATGAGCATGACCTTATCAGCAACTCTTTTGTAACTGCAGATACCGACGAAAACGGATATCCCACAAAACTTCATTTTACTAACACTGATCAATTCAACTTCGCTTTTGATATCGTTGACGAACTTGGCCGCCAGCAGCCGGATAAAGTTGCTATGGTTCATGTTTCCAACGACCTTACCGAAAACATCTATACTTTCCGCGATATGAAAGAACGTTCCGCCCAGGCAGCAAACTATTTCACCTCTCTCGGAATCAAAAAAGGCGATACGGTCATGCTTGTCCTTAAGCGCCATGCCGAATTCTGGTTCTCCATACTCGGTCTTCATAAAATCGGCGCTATTGTAATTCCGGCAACCGATCAGCTTCTTCAGCACGACTTTGAATACCGTTACAAAGCCGCAGACGTAAAAGCAATTGTCTGCACCGGATCCGGAGACGTTGCAAGACAGGCTGAACTTGCCGCAGAAAATTACGGCAACCCCATCACCAAAATAATCGTTGGTGAACCGAGAGAAGGCTGGCATGATTTCCGCGGCGAATATGAACTTTTCAGCCGCCGCCTGCACAGAAATGATGAAACACCCTGCGGCGATGATCCGATGCTTATGTTCTTCACTTCCGGCACCACCGGATATCCCAAAATCGCCACCCACAGCTATAAATACCCTCTCGGACACTATGTCACCGCAAAATACTGGCATTGGGTACGCAGAGACGGACTCCATTTCACCATCTCCGACACAGGTTGGGGAAAAGCTCTTTGGGGAAAACTCTATGGTCAGTGGCTTTGCGAAGGCGCAGTATTCACCTATGACTTCGACAGATTCGACGCAGCAAAGATCCTTCCGATGTTCGCAAAATATCACATCACAACCTTCTGCGCTCCGCCTACCATGTACCGTATGCTCATAAAACAGGATCTTTCCAAATACGATCTTTCCTCCATTGAGCACGCAACCACCGCCGGTGAAGCACTTAACCCGGAAGTTTTCTATCAGTTTGAAAAAGCAACCGGACTTCGTATTGCCGAAGGTTTCGGTCAGACCGAAACCACACTTACACTTGCAAACCTTACCGGCGGAATCCTTAAGCCCGGTTCCATGGGAAGACCCACCCCCGGTTATAACATTGATATCGTTGACAGCGAAGGAAAACCTGTTCCCACAGGTGAAAACGGAGAAATCGTTGTTCGCACCGATGAATCCGTTCCCTGCGGACTCTTCCTCGGTTACCATAAAGATCAGGAGAAAACCGATTCCGCATGGCATGACGGAATGTATCACACCGGTGACGTTGCATGGCGCGACGAGGACGGTTATTTCTGGTATGTTGGCAGAGCGGACGACGTTATCAAATCTTCCGGTTACCGTATAGGACCGTTCGAGATTGAAAACGTTATTATGGAACTCCCTTATGTTCTTGAATGCGGCGTTTGCGCAGCACCGGACGAAGTCCGCGGACAGGTTGTAAAAGCCTGCATCGTTCTTGTTAAAGGAACCGAGGGTACCGATGAACTCAAAAAAGAGATTCAGGATTACGTAAAGAGCCACACCGCTCCTTATAAATATCCGAGAATAGTTGAGTTTCGCGAAGAACTTCCCAAGACTATAAGCGGAAAAATTCAGCGAAATAAACTTTAATTATTTTTAAGTATAAATATACAATTTTTTGAATTTTACTTGACAATAAAATACTCAAGTGATATGATTCTTTTATTATAAAGGCTTTGACGGAGAGTGTGGAAAACGTTTCCCGCCTCAAGAGAGTCGGCGGCTGATGAAAAGCCGATGACGGGTGTTTTTTACTGTAGCTCCCGAGCCGAAGAGAAGAAAGCGGATCTTTCCGCAAGTAGAACTTTTCCGCGTCAGCTGCGTCAGTGCTTAGGATTTGTCTGAATCCGATGAGAGGCGTTTTGCAATAGCAAGCGCAATTTGAGTGGTACCGCGGGTTTGTTGTTTTTAACAGCTCGTCTCAAAGAATCATTTCTTTGGGACGGGCTTTTTTGTTTGT
>JAZTXW010000072.1:0-38223 GCA_045636625.1 Oscillospiraceae bacterium | reverse complement strand
AATCAAAAGCGGTAATAATAGCGAACGGTGCCGCAAGAAGAAAAATCGGATGCAAAGGCGAAGGAGAATTTGAGGGCAGGGGAGTTTCTTACTGCGCAACCTGTGACGGCAACTTTTTCCGCGGAAAAACCGTAGCGGTTGTCGGCGGAGGAGAAAGCGCTTTTGAAGAAACGGAATATCTTTCCGAAATCTGCGATAAAGTCTATCTTATCCACAGAAGAGACGTTTTTTCGGCAGCAAAAACCGCTGTTGATTCCGTGCTCAAAAAGAAAAACGTAACCGTGCTCACAAATTCGGTAATTGAGGAAATTAAAGGTGAAAATTCCGTTTCTTCGATAATTCTTAAAAACAGAGCCAACGGAAGCAGTGCGGAAATCCCGCTTTCAGCTGTTTTTGTTGCAATAGGCCTTGTTCCGGATAACAAAATTTATGAAGGCGTGCTCAGACTTGATGAACATGGCTATTTTGATTCCGGAGAAGATTGCGTTACCGATTGCGAGGGCGTTTTTGTTGCGGGAGATACCAGAAAAAAAGTTCTCCGCCAGCTTGTAACCGCCGCATCCGACGGCGCAACCGCGGCAAATACGGCAGCAAACTATATCAGAAAGAATTTTTGATTTCAAGAGGTGCTCATGATGCGCGATTATAAACTCGAAACAGAAAAAAGAGTTGCATTCATTAAAGAAAAAATGGCTGAAGCCCATGCGAACGGACTTATCTTCGGAAACAGCGGCGGAAAGGACAGCGCCCTTGTGGGAATCCTGTGCTCAATGGCAACGGATAACGTGCTCGCGGTTGCAATGCCCTGTCATTCAAAACGCAATTACGGCGAAGATATGGACGATGCGGTTGCCCTTGCAAAGGCCTTCAATATCCCGATGATCACCGTTGATCTCACCGAAACCAGAAGCGTGCTCACGGAATCCATCGGTGCGGAACTTTCTCCGGCAGCTCTTTCAAATATTGCACCGCGTCTCAGAATGACCACCCTTTATGCTTTGGGTCAGACCCGAAATGCCCTTGTTGTCGGAACCGGCAACAGAAGCGAACGTTATATGGGTTATTTCACAAAATGGGGTGACGGTGCTTTTGACCTCAACCCGATTGCGGATCTTACCGCAACCGAGATTTTTGAGTTTTTAAGATATCTTGATGCACCGCTCAATATTATAACGAAAGCCCCTTCCGCAGGTCTTTTTGAAGGACAGACCGACGAGCAGGAGATGGGCGTAACCTATAAAGCAATCGACGAATATATAACCACCGGAAAAACCGATCCGGAATCCAGAGCGATCATCGACCGCTATCACAGAGTTTCTGAACACAAACGCAGAATGCCAACAGTTTACGGAGAATGATTTGGAGGATAAAATGTCAGCAAAACAGGAATTTATCGAGATTTTTCAGGAAAATGTAAAAAGACCGGGTTCGGAAAAGCTTATTGAATGGCTTTGCCAAAGCGATTTTTTTATCGCTCCGGCTTCCACAAAATATCATTCCGCATTTGAGGGCGGTCTTGTTCAGCACAGTCTTAACGTCTATAAACTTCTTAAAAAACGCTGTGCCGAATATGGAATTACCGACGGCGAAAGCATTGCGATATGCGGACTTCTTCATGATATCTGCAAGGCGAATTTTTACACCATAAGCTATCGCAACGCAAAAAACGAACGCGGCCAATGGGAAAAAGTTCCCTACTATACTGTTGATGATCAGTTCCCCTTCGGTCATGGTGAAAAATCCGTTTTTGTTGTGGAACGTTTCATGCGTCTTAAAGAAAACGAGGCAATCGCAATCCGCTGGCACATGGGCGGATTCGATGAATCCGCAAAATCCGGAGGATTCAGCATAAGCCATGCTTATGAAAAATATCCTCTTGCGGTACTTCTCCATATGGCCGACCTTGAGGCAACCTATCTTTCCGAACAGGGACCTACGGAAAGCATTATCTGATTACATAAGGAAGTATAAAAATGAACATTACTCTTGAAGCAGAAGAATTTTGGGAAGCTTTTTGCGACCACAATGCGGATTTGAACAAAGATGAACTTTATTATGACGTATGGCAGTTCCTTGACGGAAAACGCGGCTGCGACCGCCTTGCTTCCCTTTGCCTTGCGGGAATAAAAACCGCAACATCAAGCGTTTATGAAACTTTTGAGATTGATGAAATGAAAGTTCCGGAAGCAGGGGATTATTCCATAATCCTCGACAGCGATGAAGTTCCGCTTTTTATCCTCAAGGATGTAAACGTTGAGATAAAAAAATTCAGCGAAGTCGATGCGGATTTTGCTTTTAAAGAAGGCGAAGGGGACCAGAGCCTTGAGCATTGGCGCAAAGTCCATGAAAAATATTTCAGAGAAAAATGTGAGGAATACGGAATAGAATTTTCCGAAGACACCCTTGTTCTCTGTGAAGAATTTGAAGTTGTTTTCCAGTAAAAATAAATAAAAACAGGCGGCAGTTTTTTCTGCCGCCTGTTTTTTTGGATAAAAAAACGGCGAGTCTTTCGACTCGCCGTGATTTTAAGCTGTTAGAATTGCTCGGAAACTAACATCTTTGCTCTTTTTTGCTCTGGTTATATAATACTTGTGCATTGTGATGAGATTGTGATGATATATTTTCACTTTGGTTACAATGTGAAACCAGTTTGGTTAAAATTAAATACGATATGGTAATATTTGCAAAATTGTGCAGAATTGATGAAAATATACAGCCCAAACAATTGTTTTTTACATATTATAATGTTATAATGTGTAAAATATTATCGTAATATGTTTTTTTATAACATTATAAATCGGGAGGTAATAAACGCAATGATTTTTAAACCTGCGCTTTTTGAAAATCAGATTTTTGGTATGGTGCTGTTTTTTCTTTGCGTTGCGGCTGCCATATATCTTGTGATTTATGGAATTTTAAAAATATCAGAAAACAAGAAAAACAAAATCCGTTGGGAACAGGAAAAAGAAAAAAACAAAAGTCCTTTTGGAATGGCTTCGGTTCTTGGAACAAGAAGCTATCAGCAGGACAGAGTAAACGGATGCGTTTATGGTTCCGATTCGGAAGAATGTATTTTAGGAGTCCTTTGCGACGGAATGGGCGGTCTTTCGGATGGCGAAAGAGCAAGCGAATTTTGCAGCAAAACCGCTGTGGATATGGTTCTTGAAAAGAAGCCGGAATGGAAAAGTTTACCCTCCTTTATGAAAAATATGATAAAACGCCTTGATATGCAGGTTTTTGAATTTCGGGATGAATCCGGAGAAAAGGTGCATTCCGGAACCACAATGGTTGCCGCGGCGGTAAAAGGAAACGAACTTTTCTGGGCAAGCATCGGTGACAGCAGAATCTATATCCTTGAAAACGGAAAGATAAGACAGATCACCAGAGACCATAGTTACGAGCTTAAACTTAAAGAACTTCTTGCACAGGGAAAAATCACCCAGGAAGAAATGGACGCAGAACCCCGAAAAGATGCGCTGATAAGTTTTATCGGAATCGGAGGAAGCGAGCTTATCGATGTCAATAACGAGCCGCTTAAACTTTCCGGAGGAAGCGTGGTAATGCTTTGCAGCGACGGCGTAACCAAAATCCTTACTGATTACGACATCGAAATGCTGCTTAAAGAAAACGGAGACCTTTCTGCGGAAGAACTTGCGCAGGAAATTTGCAGGATAACAACTTCAAGAAGACTTCGCGGACAGGATAACACTTCCGCAATAGTAATAAAAATCGGAGCCGGAAGAGGTGAAACGGAAATGAAGGAAAAAGCAAGAGAAAAAAGTGTTTTGAAAAACAGCATAATGGCTGCAGTTTCTTTCTTTTCGGCGGGTCTGATCATGATTTCTGTTTTGCTTAATATAATCGGAATTTTCCCGATGGTGGAACGTGTAACCGAACCCGAGGAAAATAAACTGGAAGAAGAACAGCAAATCGTCATCAGTTCCGTAATGGAAGAAAAAGTTACAGGATATCCTTATGGAGTAATTGTTTACGGAGAGGACGGAAACGTTTATTTTTCCATTGAAGAGGACGAAAACTCGATTACTGCCGAAGAATGGCGAGGAAGAGACATCAGAGATGTTGAAGAAGAGCTTTCCGAATATGGAATAACCGTAAATGTGGAGGAAGTATATTCCCCTGACCTCATGCCGGGAATGATTATTGCGCAATCCGTTGAAAAAGGAAGCAAAATAGAAGAAAACGGAACGCTTGACCTTATAGTGATAACAGAAAACTCCACCAAAATAGATCTTCGCGCGGAAGTTGAAAGCTTTATGGAAAGCATAAAACAATATGCGCCTGAAGAGACCGATGTTTTTACAGGTAAAAACGCACTCGGCTGCATTTATGTCGCTTATAGCAAAAATTCGGGTCTTTCCGATGAGGAAAAAGTCTTCCCGTATATCGAAAGCTGTGAATACGGCGAAGAAGAAGGAACAGTTCTTTATGACGAGCACATCGGCAACACAGTTGCTCTTGTCGTATCAAAGGGTTACGAAGAAGAAGAATTTGTAATGCCCGATATAACCGGATGCACTAAAGAGGAAGCGGAAGAGATACTTGCTGAAGAAGGAATTTTGAACAAAGTAATATACGCGGTTGAAGATTCCGAAGGAAGCGGTGTTATCAGAACAAAACCGGAATCCGGAAAAAATATCGGAAAGGATTACGTAATCTGGATTTACTTTGCTCCGGAAGATATGGAGTAAGGAAGGAAGCGATTTTATGATTATAAGATGTCCGAACTGTCATAACGAAATGGACGACATTTATGAAATATGTCCAAGCTGCGGCTGTGTCATCTCAGAAATGATGAAACCGGAAAGCAAAAAGAAAAACGAAAAAAAGGATAAAAAAACGGGAATAATCCTTGCGGTTTGTTCTGTGCTTTTTGTTGCGGTTATCGGCGCGGTTCTGATCATCCTGCTTTCCGGTCCGAAGGACCCAAAACCTCAGAAGCCCGAAATCGAGCAGGATTCTTCAGTGGTGGAAGACCCGGTCGTTCCGGAAGAAGTGCTTCTCCCGGACATTATGTATATGAACAGAAACTATGCGGAAATGATTATTGAGGACGCAGGATACAAAGCTGTTTTTAAATCGGAAGAAAATCCGGATTTTGCGGAGGACACCGTAATCGGATATACTTACAGCTTTGAGGAAGGCGCGGTTATCATAACCCTTGCTTCCGGATCATTGGAGCAGGAAGGCGAAACTGTGGTTCCAGATCTCAGCAACAAAACGGTTGAGGAAGCGATAGAGATCCTTCGGGAAGCGGGTCTCTTCTTTGAACGCGGTTCCGTTGACGTAGCGGATAAAGAAATCGAAGAAGGATTTATCAAAGAACAGTATCCGAAGGAAGGAAGCACCGCTGAAAAAGGAGAAAAAGTAAGCGTTGTTGTAAGCGCGGGAAAATATTTTTCCATGCCTGATCTTACCGGAAAAGATATAAAAGTTGCAAAAAAACTTCTTGAACCTTATGAAATTGAAATAACTTTAAAAGCTATTCTTGAAAATGCTGAAGGTTTTGAACCGGGAATGGTTTTTGACCAGAGCATTGATAACGGAACCGAAACAGAAGCGGGAAGCGAACTTGTTCTTGCTGTATATGTCGGAAGCCTTGAAGGTCTTGAGCAGAAGGAAGCAGAGAAAATTGCGGAATCTGCGGATTTCCTTTTCGAGAGTGTAAAAGAACACAGCGAAGATTTTGAAAAGGGAAAAATTGTTTATGCTTACGAAGAGGATGGAGTAATCACTGCGGTTGTAAGTAAAGGAAAAAAAGCTGCTGCACCCAAACCGAAGCCGGAAAGCAGCTCTTCCGAGGAAAGCACATCCTCTGAAGAAAGCAGTTCTTCAGATTCGGACAGTTCTTCCAAACCGGATAGCTCTTCCAAGCCGGACAGCTCTTCCAAACCGGATAGCTCTTCCAAGCCGGACAGCTCTTCCAAACCGGACAGCTCCTCCAAACCGGACAGCTCCTCCAAACCGGACAGCTCTTCCAAACCGGACAGCTCTTCCAAACCGGACAGCTCTTCCAAACCGGACAGCTCTTCCAAGCCGGACAGCTCTTCAAAGCCGGACAGCTCCTCCAAACCGGATAGCTCTTCCAAACCGGATAGTTCTTCCGAAGGATCCTCGAATACGCCTTGATAAAAACGGTTTAAAGAAATACTAAGAGGTGAGAGAATGGCGATAAACAGTATTTTTGATATATTCAAAACGAAAAATATTAAAGAAAGACCTGTGGCCGAAAGATATGATGTTGCGGTTGTTTCAATGCCTGCGGACCGTCCGATAAATGAGGATTTTGTCGGTTATAAAGAAGGCAAAAAAAGGCTTCTTGTTGCGCTTGCGGACGGACTTGGCGGACACGGAAAAGGCGAGGAAGCATCAAAGCTTGCGGTTGAAAATGCTGAAGATCTTTTCAATGAAAATGGCGACATCAATGAGATGCTTGCAGAAATGTTCCAGACCGCTCAGGACAGAGTTATGGCAAGACAGCTTGAAATAAGCAACACAAATGTTATGAAAACAACTCTTGTTCTCGGAATTGTGGAAGATTCGCTTCTGTATTACGGACATATCGGAGATTCGCGTCTTTATTATTTTGAAGATGGAAAATATAAATTCCATACCCTTGATCACAGCGTTCCCCAGATGCTTGTTTCTTCCGGAAGGATAAAGGAAAAAGATATCCGCGGACACGAGGACAGAAACCGCCTTTTAAGAGTAATCGGAACTGAATGGAACGATCCGAGATATGAAATTGCTCCAAAACCCGCCGAACTCAGAAAAGGCGACGCAATTCTTCTTTGCAGCGACGGATTCTGGGAACTTATAACTGAAAAGCAGATGAATGCTGCATTCAGAGCATCTTCAAGCGCCAACGAATGGGTCAGAAAGATGGAAGAATGCATTCTTGCAACAGGAAAAAACGGAAGCAAAAACATGGATAACTATTCGGCAATAGCCGTTATTGCAAAATAAAGGAGGGGGAAGAAATGGCAATTGCAAGATGTCCGAAAGGACATTGTTATGACGATAAAAGATTTAAAAGCTGTCCGTACTGCGGAGTTTCTCTTTCGGGAAATCTTATGAACAGCGAAGATCTTAAAACGGTTGCACTTGAAGGAAATGACGAAAAAACTGTTCCCCTTGGAATGGGAAGAGATGAACGTACAGTTGCACTTGGCTTCAATCTCAATGACGACAGTGATAATGTAACGGTTATGTTCGAGGAAAAGAAATACGGAGGAGCACCGGTCGTCGGCTGGCTTGTCTGTGTTGACGGACCCGAAAAAGGAAGGGATTACCGTCTTCGTCCTGCTAAAAACTTTGTCGGAAGATCAAGGACAATGGACGTTTCCATCTTTGATGACCTTGAGGTTACAAGAGACAATCATATGTCTGTTATATATGATGCAAAACATAACAAATTTTTTGCGGTTCAGGAAAACGGAAGCGCAAATCTGAACGGAAAACCGCTTATAGGTTCGGAAGAACTGAAAGACGGAGACATTCTTGAAATTGGAAAAACAAAGCTTTGCTTTGTTCCTTATTGCAGGGAGGGAAGAATATGGTAAAGATTAAAAAAGTTTTTTCTGTTGTTTTGGCGCTGATATTCATGCTGCTTCCTATGGAAGCGTTTGCGGCCGATCTTTATCAGATGAATGTTATTCAGGCCGAGGCGGAAAAACCCCAGATAGTAGCATATTTCAATTTTACCGATACAAATAACACCATTGCCGGAATCAACGTTTCGGAAGAAAACGCTAAGATTTTTTACGGAAACGAAGAACTTGAGATTGAAAAAGTTGAAACCCAGAAAAAAAGCGAATACGGTGTTACATATTATTACCTTATAGATAATTCAACTTCTGTTTCGGAAAGTTCCGTAAACAAAGTAAAAGATACCATTAAAAAACATATCGATGAGAAAAAAGATAAAGACAAAGTTGTTGTAATTTCCTTTGCTGCGGAAATAAACGTTGTTCTTGACGGAACAGAAAACAAAACAGGCGCAAAAGCCGCTGTCAGTGAAATCAAACGTGCTTCCGGCGGAACAAGACTTTATGATGCGATTGCAAAAGCAACGGATCTTATTGATACCAATAAAAAATCCATTGACGAGCGTTCTGTTATTTTTATTGTAACAGATGGCGTTGACAAAGTTGCCGGCGGAAATACTATTGCGGAAGTTACCGACCGCCTTGGAAAATCCGATGTTCCGATCTATGCATTCGGTTATGATTATGCTTCGAAAGAATCTCTGGATTCTCTTGGAGAACTTGCAAGATCCACAAGAGGAAAAATGACCGTTATGAAACAGTCGGATATTTCCGAAAACATTCTTTCGGCAGTTTCCGAAGTTCAGAATACATACAGAATCGTCGCATATTCAAAAACCAATATCGTTGAAAACGGTTCTGTCGATTTAAGAATAGAGGTTGAATCCGGCGGAGAAAAATATGAAGCAGTAATCCCGGTTATCAGCGGCGTATGGCAGAAAGACCTTGTCGCGCCGAAAATCGTAAGTGTTTCACTTGTTGATGAATATCATGTGGAATTGGTTTTCTCGGAAAATGTTAATATAAACGAAGGAAAAGCTGTTTTCAAAATCAGCTGCGATGAAGAAGAGATCCCTTGCGCGGTTCCCGTTTATAACGAAAACGAATACAGATGTGTTCTCCAGACGGAAGAAAAACTTTATAACGGTGAATATGGAATTTCTGTTGAAGGCGTAACCGATGTTTCCATGGAAAAGAACGAAGTTCAGAATGGCAGCGTCACGTTTGCAGTTGATTCCGTTCCGAAGGATTTTGCATATTTTATAAATGAATATAAAATTGTTCTGATAATCGTCGGCGGCGTACTTCTTCTTATCCTTCTTGTTTTGATTATTGTCAAAACAAAGAAAAAAACCGAAGAAAAACGCGAAGCAGAAGCTCTTAAACACGGAAACGGCGTAATTCTTTCTGAAATTGACGCAGTAAACGCCGAAATAACCGTAATCGATTCCCACAGAATCGAAAGAAGAGTAAAATGCGTCATCGGCGGAGCCTATATCATCGGACGCGATGACGATAAATGCGATCTCGCAATAGAAGATAAACATCTTTCACATCAGCATACCGCCCTTATTTATGAAAACGGAATTCTCAGTATTCAGGACCTTGACAGTACCAACGGAACAAAGGTCAACGGAATGAGAATCACCAGAGTAAGAAAACTTGAAGCAGGCGATATTGTTGAAATAGGAAATACAAGACTTCGCATCCGTATCATTCCCTGAGTTTTTGAACGGTCAACAGAAAATGATAAGGAGGGAATGCTTTGAATACCGGAAAACTGTGTCCGCGGTGCTTTACGGAATCTCTTGAAAACGGATCCTGTTCAAACTGCGGCTTCAGTGAGGAAATGGCCCATCGGAACCCAAATGCTCTTAAGCGATTCGTGTTCCTTAAAGACAGGTATCTGGTGGGAGAGGTATTGGGTTCAGGCGGATTCGGAATTACATATAAAGTTTTCGATTCGGTGACGGATAGTTATAAAGCTGTAAAAGAATATTTTCCAAGCAGCTTTTCCGCATACAGAAACGGAGAATCAAAAAGCGTAAGCATAAGCGCGAATTATGACAACCAATATAAAAGAGGTCTTGAAAGCTTTTATAAAGAAGCGCAGGTGCTTTTCGGCTTACAGGGAATCCGATCGGTTGTAAGAGTTGAAGACTTTTTTAGGGAAAACGGAACAGCTTATATAGTTATGGAGTATGTTGACGGTGTTTCCCTGAACTCAATATGCAAAGCTTCCGGAGGAACGGTTCAGTTCGATGACTTGATGAAGCAGTTTATCGAACTTTCGCTGACTCTGGATGAAGTACATATGTGCGGAATTGCGCACAGGGACGTAAGCCCCGGAAATATTATGATTCTGCCGGACGGTTCGGTAAAGCTGATAGATTTTGGTGCGGCAAGATATGTAGACAGAAGCAACAAAACTCTTTCAATCGTTCTGAAAGAAGGCTTTGCGCCGATCGAGCAATATTTCAATAAAGGACAGCAGGGCCCCTGGACTGATATTTACGCCCTTGCCTGTACGATGTACTGGTACGTTACGGGAGTAAAAGTTCCGGATGCGCCGACAAGACAGAATAACGACGAAGTTGTTTCGATAAGCAAACTTCGACCGGATATCCCGAAAGGCTTCTCAGCGGTCATAAAAAAGGCTATGGAAGTTGATTATGAAAAGCGTTATCAAAATGTCAGCGAAATGATCGCGGCGCTTGAACCGCTGATGAAGCTTCAGCAAAAGCCGAAGGAAGAGGAAAAAGAAAAGAAAGAAGGCTTTTTCAAAAGGCTTTTCAAAAATTTGTTCGGAACGAATAAACATTGCGAAACAAGCGGGTACGATTATTTTATCGAAATTGTGTGCGGCCCGTTGGAAGGAATGCTTTTTAAAATTCCGGAAAACGGAGTTATAACTATCGGACGAAGTTCACAGTATTGCAACGCGGTTATTAACGCAAAAACCATAAGCAGACTGCATTGCAGCATCCGCGTTGACAAAGAAAGAAACGGATTTGAACTTCTTGATTATTCAAGCACCGGTACTTATATTTCCGGACAGAATCCCCAAAGCGGAATAAGGGTTTCTAAAAATGAACCCGCATTTATAAGGGAAAACGAAAGATTCTGGATTTCCGATCCGGCTTTCACCTTAAGAGTAATAAAAGTAAATTATTAATTGAAAGGACGAAATACAATGAAACTTACTAAATGTGAAAAAGGACATTTTTACGACGGAGAAAAATATTCCACCTGCCCTCATTGCCACCAGAACGCTCCCGATCTTGAAACTGTTTCCATCCAGGCTCCTTCCTTTGGCGGAGATGATGAAACCGTATCTCTCGGCGAAGTAAAAAGACCTTCCATCAAAGAAATCAGCGCTTCTGACGACGAAAAGACCATTGGATTCTTCGGCAATTTCAATGAAGATAAAGAAGACGGTCATGTTGATCCCTGCGTAGGCTGGCTTGTATGCATTGAAGGCAGCCAGGTTGGACAGGACTTCAAACTTAAAAGCGGAAATAACGCAATAGGAAGAGATAAGAGCATGGATATCTGCCTTAAAGGTGAGGAAGTTTCCAGA
Organism: Oscillospiraceae bacterium; assembly: GCA_045636625.1. Lineage (GTDB taxonomy): Bacteria > Bacillota > Clostridia > Oscillospirales > Ruminococcaceae > UMGS1668. The sequence continues at coordinate 27,078 of JAZTXW010000072.1, read as the reverse complement.
ATCAAACATTCCATCATCACTTATGATCCCAAAAACAACATTTTCCTTGCTCTTCCCGGTGAATCCCATGGACTCAGCTATGTAAACGACAATATCGTTGTAAGTGCTACTGTTCTTAAAAAAGGCGACAGAATCGAAATCGGCGGAAACATCCTTATTTTCGTTCCGCTTTGCGACGAAAACTTCCAGTGGAAAAAGAACTGATTTAATTGTTCATAATGAGGAGGGAAAATTATGAAGACGCGCAGCGTAGGTCTTGCGATCCTTCTGTTTTTTGTAACCGGAGGACTTTATGGTTTATATTGGTTCATAGTTCTCACAGATGATATCAATGATCTTGCTGATCCGCCCGAAAAAACTTCCGGCGGAATGGCATTTATCTATTCATTACTCACCTGCGGAATATATTCTATATATTGGTATTATAAATGGGGAAAACTTCTTGATGAGGCAGCTGCAAGAAGAGGATTTTCGGATAAAAACCATTCCACAACCTGCCTCATTCTTGCGATTTTCGGTCTTGGACTCGTTTCCTGGGCAATTATGCAGAGTTCCGTAAACGATCTTATCGAAAGTGGAGCAAACGTAAGATATATGCCTTCCGGAACCAAAGCTGGAGTCAAAGTTGCAGTAATTACCGGTACTGCGGGAATCTATAAAGGCCAGAGTTTTGAAATCGAAGACGGTTCAGAAGTTGTTTTCGGAAGAGATTCTTCCGTCTGCGGAATCATTTTCCCGAATTCCGAAACCGCTGTAAGCAGAAGACATTGCTCGATAAAATATATCGGAATGAGCGATACGTTCCTTGTAACAAACTATTCCAAAAATGGGGTTGTTTATGACGGGAACTGCAGAATCGAAGCAGGTTCATCAAAAATGCTCCATAAAGGAACGGTAATTGCTCTTGGAACAGTTGCAAACCAGTTTATTCTCGGATAATACGAATACATAAAAGAAAGGAAAATAAAAATGGAAGATTTGATTTATGCGCTTGTAGATTTTGAATATCTTCTTATACTCCTTGAAACCTATCTGGCTTCATTCATTGTGGCCGGTTCGTATTCTTTTGTGATATATATCCTTCATGCGTTTATAAGAATGAAAATGGGACAGAAAGCCGGACTTGGCGATGAATGGCAGGCATGGGTTCCTTTTGCACAGGAAATTTATCTTACAAAACTTGCGGACGTTCCGCGCTGGAAAATTATTTTCTTCGGTTCCTACATTGCTCTTATAAGCGGAATCATCTACGGAATTTCCGTATTGTGCATCGCTCTTGATTGGGAGAACATTCTTTACGGTGAAGTCGGAGCGGGATTGATACTTACTATTCTTTTAGCGGTGCTGTGTCTTGCATATGTTATTTGGGCACTTGTTGAAAACGTTAAAACCTACATAAAACTTTATAAAAACTTCAAAAACACGGGTTCGGCATTTACGGTTGCTGCAATAATCGGTATTTTTGTAAACAGCCTCGGAATTATTATTGCTGATGCAATTATTGCTTTCAACGATAAATATACCTATGCTGCGGGAAAATCCGTTTCGAAAATCGATGGCAAAGTCGCAACTATTACCGGAGTTTCCGGAATTTATAAAGGCCAGAGTTTTGATATCGCAGATGGAGACAATATATTTTTCGGAAGAGATCCGGAATGCTGCAACGTTATTTTCCCCGCATCCGAGACCGCGGTCAGCAGAAGACACTGCTCGATAAAATATATCGGAATGAGCGACAATTTCCTTGTGACTAACTATTCCAAAAACGGAGTTTTCTATGGCGAAGGCCAGAAAATCGAAGCAGGTGCTTCAAGAATGATCCAGAAGGGAAGCGTAATATCCGTCGGAACAACTGCAAACCAGTTCATCCTTGGATAATATTTTACTTGGTGGTATATAAATGATAGTTAAAAATATATGTCCTGAATGTTTTAAAGACAAAGGCGAATACGATATCTGTCCCCACTGCGGTTTTTCATTGGAAAATGACCACAGAGAGCTTTTCCATCTCCCTTTGGGCGCTGTTCTTGAAAAAAGATACATTATAGGCAGAGTTATAGGATTCGGCGGATTCGGAATTACATATAAAGCCTGGGATAATGAACTTGGAATGGTCGTTGCCATAAAAGAATATTATCAGGGCGGCCTCTGCACAAGAACTCCCGGCACAAGTGAGGTAATCGTTTTTTCCGGAAAGGACGAAAAAGAGGATGCTTACAGAAGCGGACTTGAGAGATTTCTCTATGAAGCCCAGAACACTGCAAAATTCCGCGATCACCCTTATATTGTAGATGTCTATAACTATTTTTCGGCGAACAATACCGCTTATATAGTAATGGAATTTCTTGATGGTGTGGGTCTTGATAAATATATCAAGATGGCCGGAGGAAAGCTTAATTATGAGGATACCATAGCGATTATGGAACCTGTAATGAGAGCAATCGAAGAACTCCACAGCAAGAATATTATCCACAGGGATATAAGCCCGGATAATATTTTCATCACCATTGACAACAGGATAAAGGTAATCGACTTCGGTGCCGCTCGTTTTTCGAACAGGGACAGCGAAAGCACTCTTACCGCGGTATTAAAACCCGGCTATGCTCCGCCTGAACAGTACAGTTCAAAAGGAAAACAGGGGGCATATACAGATGTTTATGCTCTTGGTGCGACAATTTATAAAACCGTTACGGGAACTCTTCCGGACGAATCTGTTGACAGACAGAGAAAAGACGAAGTCAAAAAACCTTCTGAACTCGGTGCGGAGCTTCCGCTCAATGCAGAAAAAGCAATTATGAAAGCAATGGCGCTTAAACCCGGCCTTCGTTTCCAGAAGGTTTCGGATATGCGCCTTGCGTTCATGGATAAAAAAGAAATCGATTTCCCTGAAGTCGAACTTAAAAAGCGCAAGAAAAAAAGAGCGATCATTACCGGAATTGCCGCTGCTGCAATGATGTTGGTAGTTGTAATTGCGGTCATGCTCAATGAATTCATCACTATTGAAGCTGATAAAATCAAAGCGGATACAATCAATATGTGGGTTCCTTCCGGAGAAGAATATCCCACAGATGAATTTGAAGACGTAATGATGGGCTTCTTAAGTATTGAGGGAAATGAGAAATTCGGCATTAATATTGTTGAAATTCCGGAAGATGAATACGAAGCAAAACTTGTTGAAGCTTATGGAACGGAAGATTTTCCCGATGTTTTCAGAGGAGATATCCTCAGCGCGGAAACAAGAAATATGATTGCGGCTCCGGTTGATCTTTATTATACCTATTATATGTTTAATATGGATCAGTACCATCTTATCGAAAGCAGCATTGAAGAACTTAAAGAAGAACTTGTTATTCCTGTAAGTGTAAATATTCCGGTTGTCTATGCAAACCTCGGACTTCTTGCCAAAATCGGCGAAGAGGCTCCCGAAGAGATTTCTTCGATTTCCGGATTTGAATATGATATCCACAGACTTGAGGAAGACAAACTTATCGATTCTTTTGTAACTGCAGATAAGGAAATTGCACCTTACGTTGCTAAAACTTTATCCGAAGGCGAAGAAGACGTTCGAAAAATCTTCGGACAGAACGGAAACAAAACCGGATACGACGTATTTTCCGAAAATCGTGCCGTTTTCTATCTTGGCTGGACAAATGACCTTTCAAGAATACAGAACGAGGATAAACTCAGAGGCTCCTATTCCATGGTACCTCTTTCCGGAGAAAACGTTTATGTCGAATGGGGCGCATGCTACAGCATTTCCAATGCGGCATCCCTTAACAGACAGCGTCTGGCAATGCTTTATCTTTCCTATCTCAGCGCAAGCGGAAGCAGCTATGGACTTCCTCTTGAAAAAGAAGAATTCGGAAATTACGTTGACGCAAACGCATATTTCATCGGCTTTATAAACAAAGAAGATGAAAACGGAAATCCTTATTGGAGCAGATTTGAATTGATCAAATAAATTTTTAAAATTATTCCGACGAATATAATTATGCCTTAAAAGCATGGTTAAGGAGATTTTTATGGAAAACTACTGTTTTGGATGTATGGAACATATCGAGGAAGGAACAGAAATATGTCCTCATTGCGGATATGATCAAAGTCTTCCCGCAAAAGAAGCATATCACCTTGCTCCCGGAACTATATTAAGAGCAAGATATCTGATAGGAAAAGTTATCGGATACGGTGGTTTCGGCGTTACATACCTCGGATATGACCTTATGCTCGGATATAAAGTTGCGATAAAGGAGTATCTTCCTTCGGAATTTGCGACGAGGATTCCGGAACAGCAGACTTTGTCAATATATACCGGAGAGGCGGAAAAACAGTTTGAGGCAGGACTTCGCTGCTTTGGCGATGAAGCAAAACGCCTTGCGCAGTTTTCAAACGTTCCGGGTGTAGTAAAAATATTTGACGTATTCCATGAAAACAGAACAGCTTACATTATTATGGAATTCCTTGATGGAGAATCCGTTGCTGACAGGATTAAAAGAGAGGGAAAAATTTCGCCCAAAGAAGCGGTTGATATAATGGGAAGCGTTCTTACAACCCTTAATGATATCCATCAGACCGGAATGATTCACAGAGACGTAAGCCCCGGAAATATTTTTGTTACCAAAGACGGCAGGGTAAAACTGCTTGACTTCGGTGCGGCAAGGTTTGCGTCTGCATACCACACAAAAAGCCTTTCAATCATCCTTAAACCCGGATATGCTCCGGAGGAGCAGTATCGAAGCAGAGGAGATCAGGGTTCCTGGACGGACGTATATGCTGCCGGTGCGACACTTTATAAAATGCTTACCGGTATAACACCCCAGGAATCCGTTGAAAGAATGGTGAAGGACGAAATCAAGGAACCTTCAAAACTCGGAATAAAAATCAGCCAGAACGAAGAAAACGCTCTTATGAACGCGCTTAACGTCGAAGTTTCCGAAAGGACCCAGACTGCGGGAGAGTTCTTTACAGAACTTTGCGGCGGCGGAGATGTTGAAAGAAAAAAAGAAGCGAAAAGAAAAAGAGACGAAGGAAGACTTCCTCCGTGGCTGATTGCGTTTATTTGCTGTATTCCGCTTGTATTTGCGGGCGTGATCTTTATGTTTATGGATCACGGAACAATGGCGGCAAGTGACGATTACACAACTGTTCCGAACCTTATCAATAAAGACGAGGCAAGCGGAAAGAAGATCCTTGAAGATACGGAACTGTATATGGTAGTTGCCGGAACGGTAAACGTGGATTTCGGTGAAAGCGGACTTATCCAGAAATCCCAGCCTTCAAGCGGATCATATATAAGAAAATACGAGACCATAGAAGTCTATCTTTCAATAAACGAAACGGTGTTTATGCCGGATGTTCTCTATTGGAACATTGAAAATGCTTATGAAAGAATGGAAAATGCGGGTCTTAATACAAAAATCGAATATATCGAAACTTCTGATTACGCCGAAAATATTGTAATCGGACAGGAATTTACCGAAGGCGATCCCCTTTCGAAGAACAGCCTTATCACCCTTGAGGTTGCGAAAGGTTCGGTTTTGGGAACCAAAAAGGTTGCTGTTCCAAAAGTTGAGGGAATGAATATTGAGGATGCTATAAAACTCTTGAGGGAGAGCGGACTTTATATTTGTATAACCGACGAAAGCTACAGCGACGTTGAAAAAGGAATTATACTTGAACAGTATTCGGAAGAAAGTGTTTCCGAAGGAAGCACTGTAAACGTAAAAATAAGCCTTGGAAAAGAATATGTACGTATGCCGGATCTTTTCCTCAAGACCAAGGAAGAGGCTGTAAAAGCTCTTGAAGAGCTCGGTCTTGTTGTAAAAACCGAATATGAGGAAACCAACGAATATGTTGAAGACCTTGTTATCGGACAGAAAGAAAGCGCAGGTACAAAACTTTACAAGGGAGATTCCGTAACCATTGTTCTCTCAAAATATAAAACGGGAATCGTTCCGAACGTTGTAGGGCTTTCTGAAAAAGATGCAAAGAAAAAGATTGAAGACGCAGGATTCAAAATGGTTGTTTCCGCGGAAAAAGTTCCGAGCGCCGATATAAAAGAGGGCCTTATCGCAAAACAGTCCGTTGTTGGTGAATATCAGCTTGGAAAAGTGGTTACCGTAAATATAAGCGACGGAGTTAAAGAAGCCTCGGTTCCCAATGTTTCGGGAATGAGCATTTCAAAGGCGGAAAACGAAATAACTTCGGCCGGATTTGTTTTTGATTCGGAAAGTCAGTATGACGAGGATGTTCCGGAAGGAAACGTAATTTCTTACAGCCCGACGGGTAAACAGCCCCTTGGAACAACGATAACCTGTCTTGTAAGCCTTGGACCGGAAAAGATCGACCCTCCGAACGTTGTGGGTAAAGATGTTTCGGCAGCACAGCAGGAACTTTCCAACGCAGGATTCTCTTCAAGTGTAAGTTATCAGCACAGCGAGGATACGGCACACGGAATCGTAATGAGCCAGTCCCATACCGACAAAGATGTAACGCTTACAGTAAGTAAGGGAACCGCCGGTAAATATGTTTCCGAAAGTGAAATCAACAGTTATCCTTCTTCCCAGTATTCGATAACTCCTGAAACACAGTATTCCTATCGACATAGGGGAAAAGAAACGACCCAAAGCGGAAACTCCTCACTTTCCGGATGGACTCTCGACAGAAGAGAAGTAGTCGCAACCTATACTGAAAATTCGAGTTCTCCTTCAACCGGAACCACTGTTCAGGGCGACAGAGAGGTCACCAGAGAAGTCTCCGGAGGAACCGGAGAATACATCACATATTATTGGAGAGACATTAACGGAACCGTTCACGCGGCCGGAAGCGGATATGCAAGCCTTGACCAGTGCGCCGATATCATAATAGATACTTACGGCGACCAGGTTGATGACGTTTATCAGGAAAGCATGACAAAGAGCTTTTCCAGAAGTGTTCCTTCATCAATAAACGAGAACGGAACAGACTGGAGCCTTGTAAGCGCAAGCTATGAGGTTACTGTAACCGAGGCGGTTTATTATTATTGGAAATGGTCCGACAGCTGGTCCGAATGGAGTGAATGGAGCAGTTCTGACAATGCTCCAAGCGGCGAAGATATCGACGTTGAAACAAGAACACAGACGATTTATTACGTTGTAGGACAATAACATAAAAATCTGCCGTTTCATTTATGAAACGGCAGATTTTTGCAAGGAGTGAAGAAATTGCAGGAAAAATATTGCCACGGATGTATGGAAATTATGGAAGAAGAGTCTGTATGTCGGATATGCGGGTATGAAACAAATACTCCCCCAAAGGAATCCTTTCACCTTTTTCCGGGAACCGTATTAAAAGGAAGATATCTCATCGGAAAAAGCCTTGGCAATGGCGGATTCGGCGTTACATATATAGGAAGAGACCTTATTCTCGGCGGAAAAGTTGCTATAAAAGAGTACCTTCCTTCGGAATTTTCAACAAGAGCACCGAATCAGCAGACGCTTTCGATCTATACAGGCGAAGCCGCCTTGCAGTTTGAGGCGGGTCTTAAAGGATTTGACGAAGAGGCAAAAAGGCTTGCAAAACTTTCTGATATTCCGGGCGTTGTAAAAATTTATGATGTTTTCCATGAAAACAAAACTTCTTATATCGTAATGGAGTATCTTGAGGGAGAAACCGTTGCAGATAAACTCAAAAGATGCAAAAAACTTCCGTATAAAGAAGTGGAAGATATAATGACGGTTGTTCTATCAACTCTTGATGAAGTTCACGCAACCGGAATCATCCACAGAGACGTAAGCCCCGGAAATATTTTTATAACGAATGACGGTAATGTAAAACTTATAGATTTTGGCGCGGCACGCTTTGCTTCGGCATATCATACCAAAAGCCTTTCTATAATTCTTAAACCCGGCTATGCTCCGGAAGAGCAATATCGCAGCAAGGGAAACCAGGGACCGTGGACAGACGTTTATTCCGCTGCGGCAACAATGTATAAAATGCTCACGGGAAAAACTCCTCAGGAATCCGTTGAACGAATGGTAAAAGATGAGCTTTTGCCTTTGGGAAAACTTGGCGTTTCAATCGACAAAAATAAAGAAAACGCGATAATGAACGCACTTAACGTGGATTCCGGTGCAAGAACCCGTTCTGCGGCCCGGTTCCTTGGGGAACTTTTTGCAAACGAAAAAGTAACCCGCAGAAAAGAAACCAGCAAGAAAACCGATGAGGGAAAACTGCCTTTATGGGCAAAGATTTTTGTGGCAATTATCCCGCTTGTGATAATCGGTGCTGCTTTCCTTCTTTTTAACCACGGAACAGCGGGCGCAAACGATAATTACACTACCGTTCCCAATATTATCAGCAAAAACGAGGACGATGCAAAAAACGTCCTTTCGGAAAAAGGTCTTGATATGGTTGTTGCGGGAACAGTTGACGTTGAATTCGGAAAAAGCGGACTTGTTCAGAAAGTTGTTCCCGGAGTCGGAACTTATCTTAAAAAAGGCGAGACTATCGAGGTTTTCCTTTCAAAAAACAGTTCGGTAATTATGCCTAACCTGCTTTACTGGAACGTTGATGAAGCCGCTGAAAAAATGGAAAATGCGGGACTCAACACAAAAATCGAATATGTGGAAACAAACGATTTTGCGGATAACGTTATAATTGAGCAGGAATATTCCGAAGGCGAGGTTCTTCCCCAAAACAGCCTTATAAAAATAAAAGCGGCAAAAAGAACCGAAGAACAGAACCCTTCCGATGGAATTCCGGGCATAGCCGGAATGAATATCGAGGAAGCCGCCGCAGTCCTTATGGAATCCGGTTACGGACTTGTTGTAAAGGAAGAAAAGTTTGACGACAGCCCGTTCGGAACAGTTCTTGAACAGAAAAATCCGGAAAGCGGCGAAGATGCTGTTGTTGAAGTAACAGCAAGCCTTGGCGAAAAATACGCCTATATGAAGGATTTTTCGCTCAGCACAAAAGAGGAAGTTGAGGGATTTTTCAAGGATACCGGAATAAAAATCAATTATGAATATATCGGAACCTTCGATTATGCGCAGGATATGGTTCTTGAGCAAAATCCTTCCGCAGGAGAAAAGCTTTTTGAAGGTGACGAGATTACAATCAGCCTTTCACTCAGAAGCGATAAAAGTTTCAAAGTCGGGGAAACTATGACTTTCGGAACCTATGAGCAGGACAACAACCTTGAAAACGGAGCAGAACCAATTGAATGGCAGATTCTTGAGGTACAGGACGGAAAAGCGTTTGTTATAAGCAAATGTATTCTTGATGCTAAAAAGGCGGATGGAAGATACGGCCTTTCAGTTCTTCCGTGGCTGAACGGAACTTTTTACAACAGTGCTTTTACAGAGGATGAGAAAAATTCTATAGTGATAGTTGGAAAAAACTATAATTATAATAACTTTGATAAAATTTCGGGAAAAGGAACTGTAAAAGAAAAAATTCGTGTTCTGACTGACGAAGAGTTTAAAAATAATTCCAAATCTTCAATAGCTACAAAATACGTAAAGAGCACATATACATTTGATAAGTATGAACAGACACCGTATTTCCTTATCGGAGGCGTTGCAAGAGGAAATTATCTTGGACTTGCTTTTAAAATTGGAGATTATATAGGTATCCGTCCCGCAATGTGGCTCGATGTTTATTCTTTTTCTGAACCGGAACCGGTTTCTTCCGGAGTAAAAGTCGGCGATATTGTCACTTTTGGTTCCTATCAGCAGAAAACAAATCCCAATGCCGGAAAAGACCCCATTGAATGGCAGGTACTTGACGTCAAGGACGGAAAAGCGCTTGTTTTAAGTAAATATATACTTGAACGGAAAGAAGTACATAATGGTTCTTCATACAATTTGACATATTGGGAAACAAGTGATTTCAGAAAATGGCTCAACAAAGATTTTATGGACGAAGCTTTTTCTGCTGAAGAAAAGGATTCGATTATAAAATCAACGATAAAGAATCCTGCTAATCCAAAATCCGGTAAAGGTGGAGGAAAAGATACCGCAGATAAAGTTTTCCTTTTGTCCTATGAAGAAGCAGAAAAATATCTCCCTGACTATGATCAAAGAAAAGCGGAATATACGCAAAAAACTAATGGTGAACAGCATTGGGATGGACTTGATGATTATTGGTGTCTGCGTACAAAAAGCGATCAATCAATGATGGTTGTATCAAATGAAGATGGAACAATTACTGATAGTTTTGGAGGCGGACGGTTTTATTGGGGAATCCGCCCCGCAATGTGGGTAGATGAATCTGCTCTCACTGTGAAAAATGAAATAAAAGTAGGAAACATAATCAGATTCGGTTCTTACGAACAGGATAACAACTTTGGAAACGGATCGGAAGCTATTGAATGGCAGGTTCTTGAGGTCAAGGACGGAAAAGCGCTTGTTATCAGTAAATATGGACTTGATTGCAAACCATATAATACTTTAAAAACAGATATTACATGGGAAACCTGTTCTTTGCGTAAATGGTTGAACAGCGATTTTATAAATGAAGCTTTTGGGGCAAAAGAACAACAAAATATTGCAGTTACAAAACTTTCCAATCAGGATAATCCTAAAACCGGAACAAAAGGCGGAAAAGATACAGAAGATAAAGTTTTCCTTTTAGACTTTGTAGAACTAAGGACATATTTTGACTCTGATAATGCTAAACAGTGCAAAGCTACAAAATATGCAATTGAAAAAGGAGCAACAAAAGATTTTCAAGACAATTGCTATTGGTGGTTGCGTTCTCCCGGGGTTAATAAAAATACTGCCATATTTGTTGATATGAGCGGAAGCACAAATAATGGAGTTGGCACATATAACCAGTATGCTTATTGTACTGTCCGTCCCGCAATGTGGATTGATCTTGAAAGTGGAACGAATTTGATCTCTATAGTTTCATAATTTGTTTCTGAAACCCAATAAATCAAAAAAGAAGCGTCCGGAAATCCGGACGCTTCTTTGCAATAAAACCGCATGAGCATGCGGTTTTATCCGCTCCGTGCTCAAAAATAAAAAGCCGGGTATAATTGATTCGGAAAGGTATAACTGATTGACATATTTTCAATAATATTGTATAATGAAGGATAACCTAAAACGAACAAATGTTCATCAAAAAGGAGGCGGAATTTTTTGGATTTCAAGCTTGTTTCACCTTTTAAGGCAACTGGCGACCAGCCCCAGGCTATCGAAAAACTTGTTGAAGGAATAAACCGCGGCGACAGGGAACAGACCCTTCTCGGTATAACCGGTTCGGGAAAAACTTTCACAATGGCTTCCGTAATCGAAAAAATAAACCGCCCGACAATCGTTCTTTCCCATAACAAAACCCTTGCCGCTCAGCTTTGCAGCGAATTCAAGGAATTTTTCCCGGAAAACAGCGTTGAATATTTTGTTTCCTATTACGATTATTACCAACCCGAAGCTTATATAGCTTCAACGGATACCTATATCGAAAAAACAAGCGATATCAATGACGAAATTGAAAAACTCCGCCATTCCGCAACTGCTGCCCTTTCCGAAAGGCGCGACGTAATAATCGTCGCTTCCGTTTCGTGTATCTATACTCTCGGCGACCCTATCGATTACCGCACAATGGTGCTTTCGCTCCGTCCGGGAATGGAAAAAGACCGTGACGAAGTAATAAATCAGCTTGTCAATATGCAGTACGAGCGCAACGATATGAACCTTATCCGCAACAAGTTCCGTGTTCGCGGTGATGTAATAGAAATTTGTCCGGCATATTCGGACGAAAAGATTTTCCGCATTGAATTTTTCGGAGATGAGGTTGACCGCATAACCGAGATACAGGCAGTGACCGGTGAAGTTAAAGGCGTTCTTAACCACGTTTCAATATATCCTGCTTCCCATTACATTGTTCCGAAGGACAAAATGCTCAAAGCGGTTGACGAAATCCGTGATGAATGTGAAGAAAGAGTAAAATATTTCAGGGAGAAAGGCAAACTGATAGAAGCACAGCGAATCGAGGAGCGCACCAATTACGATATGGAAATGCTTACCGAGGTCGGCTTCTGCAAAGGAATCGAAAACTATTCAAGAGTTCTTTCAGGAAGAGCGCCCGGTTCCTGCCCCACAACCTTGCTGGATTATTTCCCGGAAGATTTTGTCCTTTTTATTGATGAAAGCCACGTAACTCTTCCGCAGGTAAGGGCAATGTCCGGCGGTGACCGCTCAAGAAAGGAAAACCTTATCGAATACGGATTCCGCCTTCCTTCCGCAATAGATAACCGCCCGCTTACATTCGACGAATTTGACGGAAAGCTGAACCAGATTGTTTATGTAAGCGCAACGCCCGGTCAGTATGAAAAAGACCGCAGCACCCAGAAGGTGGAACAGGTTATCCGTCCGACGGGGCTTCTCGACCCGGAAATAAGCGTCAGACCCGTTGAAGGACAGATCGAGGATTTGCTTTCCGAAATCAATATGCGCGTTGAAAAGGGCGAAAGAACCCTTATTACGACCCTTACTAAAAAAATGGCGGAAAACCTTACGGATTATCTCATCCAGATGGGAGTCAAAGTCCGCTATATGCACCACGATATAGATACCATCGAGCGAATGGAAATTATCCGTGACCTGCGTCTCGGCGAATTTGACGTTCTCTGCGGAATCAACCTCCTGCGTGAAGGTCTTGATATTCCGGAAGTAAGCCTCGTTGCAATTCTCGATGCGGATAAGGAAGGCTTCCTTCGAAGCGAAACTTCCCTCATCCAGACGATCGGACGCGCCGCGCGAAATTCCGAAGGCAAGGTAATAATGTATGCGGATACCGTTACAGAAAGTATGGAAAAAGCTATCCGGGAAACGGAACGCCGCCGTAAAATCCAGGACGAGTATAATAAGGAACACGGAATCATTCCGAAAACCATCAAGAAAGACGTCAGGGATATTATCGAAATTTCCAGCCACAAAGACGACGACAAAGGCGGAAAACGCCGACTCAGCTATAAAGAAACCGAAGAGGAGATAAAGCGCCTTACAAACGAAATGAAAGCCGCTTCCAAGATCCTTGAATTTGAACACGCGGCGTATCTCCGCGACAGAATCAAAAAACTCCGTGAACAATTGGAGGACGTACAGTATGAATCAAAGTTCCATCGTCATAAAGGGAGCAAGGGAACATAACCTTAAAAATATCGACGTTGAAATCCCGCGCGATAAACTGGTCGTTCTGACCGGTCTTTCCGGCTCGGGAAAAAGTTCCCTTGCCTTCGATACAATTTATGCCGACGGTCAGCGCCGTTATATGGAAAGCCTTTCTTCCTATGCAAGAATGTTCCTCGGAATGATGGAAAAACCGGATGTGGATTCCATCGACGGTCTTTCTCCGGCAATTTCCATTGACCAGAAAAACACAAGCAAAACCCCCCGTCCAACTGTAGGAACGGTTACGGAGATTTATGACTATCTCCGTCTTCTTTATGCAAGAATCGGTGTTCCCCATTGTCCCGTTTGCGGAAGAGAGATAAAACAGCAGACAATAGATCAGGTTGTTGATCAGGTTCTTGCCCTTCCGGAAGGAACGAAAATCCAGCTTATGGCGCCGATTATCCGCGGAAGAAAAGGCGAATACGTAAAAGAACTTGATTCAGCAAGAAAAAGCGGCTTTGTCCGTGTGCGCATCGATGGAAGCATCTATGATCTTTCGGAAGAAATCAAGCTTGATAAAAATAAAAAACACACAATTGAAATAATTGTTGACCGCCTTGTTGTAAAGCCGGAAGTCCGTTCCCGTTTAAGCGATTCTCTCGAAACTGTAATGCAGCAAAGCGGCGGACTCGCTGTTGTCAACGTCATAGGCGGCGAAGATCTGATGTTCTCACAAAACTATGCCTGCCCGGATCACGGAGCGGCGATCGAGGAACTTTCTCCGAGAATGTTCTCGTTCAACAACCCTTTCGGCGCCTGTGAAAAATGCACCGGTCTCGGCGTATTTATGCAGGTCGACCCTGACCTGGTTCTTCCGAATAAAAATCTTTCCATCCGCGAAGGAGCCATCCACGCTTCCGGTTGGTATTATTACGAAGGCGGAATCGCCACAAACTATTACGAAGCTCTTGCGAAGGAATATGATTTTTCCCTTGACGTTCCGGTAAAGGACCTGCCCAAAGAGGCAATTGACGTTCTTCTTTACGGAAGCAAAGGCAAAAAAATCATGGTCAAGCGTGAAAGCGACAGCATGCACGGATATTTCCAGAGCGAATTTGAAGGAATTATCAACAATATGGAACGCCGCTTCCGTGAAACGAACAGCGAATGGATGAGGGAGGAAATCGCTCTCCAGATGAGGGCTGTTGATTGTCCGGATTGTCACGGTGAAAGGCTTAAACCCATTTCCCTCGGTGTAACCGTTTGCGGAAAAAACATCAGCGAATTTACAAAGATGTCCGTAAAGGAAGCGCTTGATTTCGTTGAGAATATGAATCTTACCGAAAGGGAAAAGATGATTTCCTATCTCATTATCAAGGAAATAAAAGCAAGGCTCGGCTTCCTTAAAAACGTCGGTCTTGAATATCTCACCCTTTCAAGAAGCGCGACAACTCTTTCCGGCGGCGAAGCCCAGCGAATCCGCCTTGCGACCCAGATCGGTTCTTCCCTTATGGGAGTCCTTTATATTCTTGATGAACCGAGTATCGGTCTTCATCAGCGCGACAACGAAAAACTTATCGGAACCCTCCAGCATCTCCGCGATCTCGGCAACACCGTAATTGTTGTTGAGCATGATACGGATACAATGCTTGCGGCGGATCATATCGTCGATATCGGTCCCGGAGCGGGTATCCACGGCGGAAACATTGTCTGTTCGGGAACGGTGGAAGATATTATGAACTGTCCGGAATCCGTAACCGGAGCATATCTTTCCGGAAGGAAGAAGATTGAGATTCCGGAAAAGAGAAGGGAAGGCAACGGCAAAAAAATCGTCGTAAAAGGCGCTTTTGAAAATAACCTCAAGCATATCGATGTGGAATTTCCGCTTGGAAAATTTGTTGTTGTAACGGGCGTTTCCGGTTCCGGAAAAAGTTCTCTCGTCAACGAAATCCTTTATAAAACCCTTGCAAAGGACCTTAATAAAGCAAAATGCATTCCCGGCCACTGCGACGGAGTAGAGGGTGAGGAATATCTTGACAAGGTTATCTGCATTGACCAGTCGCCTATAGGAAGAACGCCACGTTCAAACCCCGCAACCTATACCGGAGTTTTCACCGATATCCGTAATCTTTTTGCGGAAACAGCCGAATCCAAAGCAAGAGGATATAACGCGGGACGCTATTCTTTCAACGTCCGCGGCGGAAGATGCGAAGCATGTGAAGGCGACGGAATCATCGAAATCGAAATGCATTTCCTTCCTAACATCTTCGTCCCCTGCGAAGTATGCAAAGGAAAACGATATAACCGCGAAACGCTTGACGTTCATTACAAAGGCAAAAATATATGCGACGTTCTCAACATGACTGTTGAGGAAGCACTTGTTTTCTTTGAAAATGTTCCTAAAATAAAAAGAAAAATAGACGTCTTAAACGACGTCGGCCTTGGCTACGTAACCCTTGGTCAGGCGGCAACAACCCTTTCCGGCGGCGAAGCCCAGCGTGTTAAACTTGCGACGGAACTTGCAAAACGCCCGACAGGAAAAACTATTTATATTCTTGACGAGCCGACAACGGGACTTCATACAGCGGACGTTCATAAACTCATCGAAGTTCTTCAAAAGCTTGTTGACGGAGGAAACACAGTTATCCTTATTGAACACAACCTTGATGTGATCAAGGTTGCCGACCATATAATCGACCTTGGTCCGGAAGGCGGCGACGGCGGCGGTACTCTTGTTGCGGAAGGAACACCGGAAGATATTGCCGCATGCGAAGAATCCTATACAGGAAAATTCCTGAAGCCTATCCTTGAACAGAAACTCTGACGGAGGAAAAATGATTTTTTACCACGGAAGCAATACTTTTGAAATAAAAACTCTTGAACCAAGGCTTGCGGATCACGAAAGACCGTATATCTATATGTCAACGCTTGAAATTGTTGCAGGTTTTTATATGGTAAACGGTGTGGAAAAACCGTATTATTGGTTTCCATACGGTTTTGGAAGCGACGGAAAAGTTGAGTATGATGAACTTTATCCCAATGCGTTAAGAGATGTTTCCGAAGGAAAAAGCGGATGCATTTATATAGTCGAAGCGGATGAAAAAGATGTTCTTCCGTTTAAAAATATTCCTTGCGCAAGGCTCGGAACCGTTCCAATGGAAGTAAAGGACTGCATTGAAATTCCGGATTGTTACCAATGGCTTCTTGAACAGGAGAAAAAAGGGGCTTTTCGCCTTTGCCGTTTTGAAGAAAAATCCGAAAAGGAACTTCTTTGGTGGAAAAGCAAAATCCTTGAATACATTGATGGAAAAGATATGATAACTACTCCCGATTGTTCCTATGCGGAATTTGTGAAAAGAAAATTTCCGAATGTTTGGGATAATTACGAAAAAATCTGTGCCGAAAGACAGAATGGAGGATTTTTAAAATGACCTATTATTTTACAAGCAAAACGCCCGATTTAAAAACTGCCGAAGGCGCAAAACTTACAGAAAACAAGATGATTGCCGCTTTTTGCCTTGCAAATCCTCTTGAAGAACCATATAACTGGTTTCCGTGCGATTTCGGTTCCGACGGAACTGTTCAGTATCATGAACTTTTTGAAAACGCGTTCAAAGAATCCACCGAATGCAAAAAAGGCTACCTCTATTCCGTAGAGGCGGAAGAGGAGGACGTTGAGGAAACCGGCGAAATCCTTACTGTCTGCAAAGCAAAAAAAGATCTTTCTGTAATCGGTGAAGAAGAAATTTCCGATCTTTATGAATGGCTTATGGAAGAGGAAGATATGGGAAGATTCCGCCTTTATCTTTTTGAACAGCACAGCAGACAGGAACTTCTTCTTTGGGATAATTCGATCCTTAGATATCTTTCAAAAAATAAAATGATTGAAAACGAAAACTGTGCATATTCGGAATTCATAAAAGAAAAACTTCCGAAAATCTGGGAAAAATATCTTAAACTTTGCGGAAAATAAAAAAACGGCGGGAAAAACCCGCCGTTTTTTTATTTTTAAAATATTTTCCGTAAAACTATATAAAATTTATTAAAAATATGTTATGATAAATTATCAATACATATCAGAAGGAGAGGTCTTTCCCATGGCTGAACAGGCAATTTTTAGAAGTCAGACCTTCGGCGGATTTAACAAAGAAGAGGTACTTAAATATATCGATAAGATGAGCACGGATTATTCCGGAGAAATCGAAAGAAGAGAAGAAGAAATTTCCGCTCTTAAAACCGAACTTGAAGAAAAAGACGTAAAACTTTCAAAAGCAGAAAACAGCCTTGATGAACTCCAGGCAAAATACGATGAGATCATGGAAGCTTACGAGGAGCTTCGCCAGCACTATCTCATGCTTAAGGAACATAGCGATAACATCGAAGCTGACAACGAAAAAGTTTCCGCAAGACTTGAAACAGCCGAAAAAGAGCTTGCGATAGAGAAGGAACTCAACTCTCAGCTTCGTGATAAACTTGAGGAAGAAGCGGGCAAATCCGAAATTTTCATCCTTAAAGAACGCAAACTCAGCGCAGCAATCGACGGAGCAGGCGAATCCGCAAAACTCATGCTCGCAACTGCAGAATCCGGTGCTCAGGCTATGCTCGAGGATGCTCAAAGTTCTGCTTCAAGCATCAACAACGAAATAGACTCCTTCAGAACCGAACTTGAAAAGACAAAAGAATTCATGCAGGATTCTCTTGCCGTGCTCATAAAACGCCTTGAGTATATCGGCAAAACCGCAGAGGAAGCTAAAATCCCGGAAAAAGAGCGCAGCGAAAAAGCGGATGATATCCGCAAGAAATACGAAACAATGGTTTCGGAAACCGAAATGAAAACTTCCGCGCTTAAAGAACGCTTTTTTCGTTGAGCCGCAGAAACCAACGGTGATCGCTTCCGAAAAACGGAAAAGCGGCGAACAAAAAATTCCTTTACCACAGCAAACGCAAATAATGCGGCGTCCGGTTACCGCAATTCGAAAAAAACCTAAACGCCAGACCTTTGCGGATGGGGTAAAAAGCCTTCTTAAAGCGATAAAAAGTATGTTGTAACACCTTTCTGACCGGAAATTTTCCGGTCAGAATTTTTGACAAAAGAGGAGAAAGAAATTGGAAAAACTTAAAATATCCTGTCCCTGCCTTTTGGGACTTGAAAGTGTGCTTGCCGGTGAAATGAAACGCATGGGCGCACAGAATATCGTTGCGGAGGACGGAAGAGTTACTTTTGAAGGAACTTTCGAGGATGCCGCCGCGGCAAACCTTCGTCTCAGAACTGCGGAAAGAGTTCAGATAATCGTTGCGGAATTTGAAGCAAGAAGCTATGAGGAACTTTTCCAGGGAACCCTTGCGGCACCCTGGGAAGAATTTATCGGAAGAAAAGATGCTTTTCCGGTAAAGGGAAGAACTGTCCGCAGCCAGCTTTACAGTATGTCCGACTGCCAGTCCATTATTAAAAAAGCAATCTGCAGACATCTTGAAGGCGTTTATCACCAGAGCTGGTTCGATGAAACCGGAGCAACCATTCAGATTCAGTTTATGATTCTTAAAGATAAAGTCCGTCTTATGCTTGATACTTCCGGTACCGGTCTTCATAAACGCGGATACCGCAAAAATTCCGTTGACGCACCTATCAAAGAAACTATAGCCGCAGGAATTGTTGACCTTGCAAGAATCTATCCGGACAGCGTTGTTTGCGACCCTATGTGCGGTTCCGGAACTCTTCTTATCGAAGCAGCCATGAAGGCTCTTAACATTGCCCCGGGTCTTAACCGCCATTTTGCAGCGGAACAGTGGGGATGCTGGCCTTCCGAAACCTGGCAGCACCAGAGAAGCGCGTGTCTTGACGAGATACGCCATGATACCACCTTTGTCGGTTACGGTTCGGATATAGATCCCGAAGCAGTACGTCTTTCCATTGAAAACGCGAACAATGCCGGTGTCGGTTCAAAACTTCATTTTGAACAGCGCAATATGAAGAATTTCGTTTTCCCTGAAGCGGAAAAGAAACTTATAGTCCTCTGCAACCCTCCCTATGGCGAAAGACTTCTTGATATAAAAGAAGCGGAAGAACTTTACCGTTCTCTTGGAAAAGTTCTTACCATGGAAGAGGGAAGAAGTTTCAATATCATCTCTCCCCATGATGAATTTGAAAGCCTTTTCGGAAGAAAAGCCGATAAGCGCAGAAAACTTTATAACGGCATGATAAAATGCCAGCTTTATATGTACTATAAATGATGAAAAACGAAAGTAAAACTCTTTATATCCCCCTTTACGGAAAAGCCTTTGTAAGCGGTAAAGGAATAATCCTTGAGGACAAAAAAGCCGAGGATATTTGGGAAAAAGAAAAATTTTCTCTTGGAAGAAAAAGCAGATCAAAGTGGCTTGCTTATTTCATGGGGATGCGTTCCGCGGTTATTGATAAATGGCTTTCTGAAAAGCTTTTGAAAAATCCGGAAAGCCTTGTTCTGCATATCGGATGCGGACTTGATTCCAGAATCGAAAGGGTGAAAAATCCTTTTGGAAACTGGTTCGACGTCGATTTTCCGGAAGTCATCGAAATACGCAAAGAATATTTTTCCGAAACGGAAAAATATAAAATGCTCGGTGCTTCCGCTTCGGAAACAGATTGGATTTCTAATCTTCCAAAATCCGAAAACGTTATTGTTGTTCTCGAAGGAATCAGCATGTATCTTTCGGAAGAAATCATAAAAAATCTTTTTGCCGCAGTTGCTGAAAAATTTCCGGATGCGGAAATCATCATGGACGTTTATACTAAAAAAGCGGTAAAGGCAAGCAAAATAAAAAATCCGATTCAGGATGTGGATGCCAGCCCTTCCTTCGGAGTTGATGAACCTCTGGTTTTTGAGTCGGAGAAAATAAAATTTTCCGGGGAAATAGAAATGACACCGGAAGAAAAAATAAATGAGCTTTCCGGCTTTGAAAAAGTGTTTTTCAAAAAGATGTTTGCCGGAAGTTTTGCGAAAAAACTCTATAAAATTTATACCTACAGCATATAAAAATATCCTGCGGAAATCCGCAGGATATTTTTATATGCCGTATTTGGTTTTCGTAACGGTAAGTATAAAAACTTTTTCCGCGCCTTTGTCATAAAGCGCGTTTGCACATTCGTTTACGGTGCTTCCGGTTGTGAAAATATCGTCAATAAGCAAAATTTTCTTTCCGTAAACGGAATCTTCCGCCTCGAAAGCTCCGATAAGATTTACGCGTCTTTCCGAAGCGGAAAGTTTATGCTGCTTTTCGGTTTTGCGGATTTTATGAAGAAGTTTTGGACGGAAAGGAAGATCTTCGAGAATCGCAAATTTTTTGGAAAGGGAAGAAAGCCGGGTTTTCTCCGTCTCGAAGGAAGGAACGGGAACGACCGCATCAAAATCGGTTTCTCCCAATTTTTCGTAACCGAGCATCAGCCAGTCGCAAAGGGTGTCATAACAGAATTCATAATCCCCGCCGAATTTGAATCGAAGGATAACTTCCTTTGCGGGTCCGGAATAATAGAAAGCATGAGCGCTTCCGTTAAAATAGTTTCCGCAAGGTTCAAGTTTTTCGGAACATTTTTCACAAAGGCATTTTCCGCCGACGGCTTTTCCGCATGAAACACAATTGTATGTAAAAAGGGAATTCCCAAAACGTTTGAGAAGATAAATCGTTTTTGAAAAAGAACCCATTTTTTCACCCCGTTAATTATCAAGAATCTCGAGAACTGCTTTTACAACGGCGTTGGCGGTTTTCTGAATATCCCGCTGGTCGATAAGGCTTTCGAATTCTTTCGGATTGGAAACAAAGCCAACTTCAAGCATTACAGCGGGGCACATGGTAAGGCGTGTTACGGAATAATATCCGGCTTCAGAACCTTCGTTGTCGCGCCTTGTGGCTGCGCTTATATAATCGCAAAGTTTTTTTGCAAAATCTGCGCTGTGGTCATAATGATAATATACATATGTTCCGCACCAGAGGTTTGCCGCGGAATTTTCTGCAACAGAGTTTGCGTGGCAGCAGATATAAAGATCGGAATAAGAATATCGTGCGGGGTCGGTCCTTGCGTAGGTGTCCATTTTTTCCTCATCGGCAACAAGAAGAACGATTTTTGCGCCGAGATTTTCAAGAGCTTCCGCAATGGAAAAAGCGTTGGCTGCGTTTATCTGAAATTCGTTTACACCTTTTTCACCAGCAACGCTGAGAGCGCCGGGGTCGCCTCCTCCGTGTCCGGCGCAAACTGTTATAGTCGTTCCCAAAAGGGGTTTTGCCGGGTTGTCGGAAAGTTTCGGAGCGCCTTTAAGCACGACGGAAAAAGTTCCGTTTTCAGGATCTGTAAAAATATCCCATCCCCAAAGTTCGGTAATGGAGTAAATGTTGAGAGTGATGCTTCCATCACCGTTATCGACCGCAACAATTCTTCGCATAAGGTCGGAACCTATATCGATTTCGGAAAGATCGCTCCATTCAGTATTGAAAAGCGTAAGAACAAGCGCTTTTCCTTTTATTTCGCCTTTGAAAGAAGGAATGGAAGAAGCTTTTATATTAAGCTTTTCATAATTATCACCGATTTCCTTTTCGGCGGAGGAGATCCGGCAGGTTATATCGGTTTCTCCGGTAATGATTTCGCATTGAGAAGGTTTTATGTATCCTCCGCAGGAAATTTTATACCAGCCGTTTTCGGAAATTTCGGTTACGTAATCGGAACATCCCGTGCGAAGAGTTGTGATATAATCTCCGCTGTCGCCGGGTTCTCTTTCAACTCCGGAAAGTTCAGCGGCGGCTTTTACCGCAAAAGAAGCGTTTTTCCCTATTGCATAAAAAGTTCCCGAACTTTCATATTCCGTGGTTTTTCCGCCGTATGAAAGGAAATATTGAACTTTTCCGATTTCAGAAACCTGATTTTCGGGGAAATTCCCTGAAAGGTCAATGGTTTTTCTGAATCTTGCGGGAACGCCGCTGTCCGCATAGGCAACCTGTTCAAGAACAAAAGTCTTTTCGCCGATTTTTGCGGTGACATAACCGCCGGAAGGTCCTATGCAGGAAAGGGTAACCTGCATTTCTTCGGGATACAAGGGAACATCATTTGAAGGCGAGCATGATGTGAGAGTTTTTGTTGTTCCGCTTCCGTAAGACTGGCTTCCGCGTTTAAGGGTTACGGAAATGGATTTTTCGCCCTGGGAAAAGGTGTAGGTTTTGCCTTTTTTCGGGACATCAACGGTTGCGGCAAAAAGTCCGGAACTGCTTATTCTTTCAAGTTCGCTTCCGTTCATATAAAGCGGTTTTTGCGGATCGGAAGTTCCGAAAATTGTGTATTTTTCAGTTTCAACGTTGAGCACGGAACCCGTTGGACGAGTTATTTCAAATTTTTGAGAAAGCGAAAAATCGGCATGCTCATCAAGAATTTTGCTGCTCATATATCCCATCAGAGCGGAAACGGAAACAGTTTTGCATTTTGAAATTTCTGAATAATCCAGAACGCAAAAACCAAAGCCGTTTATTTTGTTGACGAGGAATTGGTTGTTGATTTCAAAAGGATCGCCATAAAAATCGCCTTTTGAAACCGGAGCAAGAACCCTTCCAATATCGTTGAGCGTTATGATTTCGGCATCCGGAAATTCGGCAGAAATATCAAGAAGATACTGCTCGTATCCGTATTCGGAATAGCAGGAATAGAGATTTTCCACAAAAAGTGTTTTGAAATATCCTTTTCCGTAAAAATATTTTGCCGTTTCCAAAGCCTTTTCATTTTCAAAAGGAAGAAGGAACGAAACAGATCCATTTCCGGAAGTTTCGGAATATTCAGCAATGACTTCTTCGGAAATCCCATCGGAAAAAATAAGGTTTCTTTCGGGTTCAATATCTTCAAGATGTCTTTCTTCGGCGAGGAAATAAGTATTGAAAGGCTGAAATTCCATGGAACCGATGATTTCCCAAAGGAAATCCGCGGAATCACTTTTTCTCAAATCGACAAGCACACCGTTAAAGGCGTTTTCAACCGCAAAGGAATAAACTTCCTCGGCGGAAAATCCGTCTTCGGGAGAAACCGAAAAAAGTTTTTTGGGGGTTTCTTTTGCAAAAACCGTTACAGAAAAAAGAAAAATTGCCGATAAAGCCAGAAATAAAGAAAAAAACTTTTTCAAATCTTGAATTCCTCCGGATCAAAGGTCGGGAGTTCGGGTGCTTTTGGGCGCGGAACTCTTAAAAGCGGGTCATAATCAAAATTGCGGCAATGGAATCCTTTCTCGACAATGCCTTTCTTCTTGCAAAGAACGCTTTTTCCGTCGGAAGAAAGAAAACCTTTGGAGCAGTATTCACATCTTGGTTCGATTTTTCCGTTGAAGAATTTTTTATCAAACATAAAGCAGGACCGCCCTTTGTAAAAAATATTTATATTTTATTTTACCACACTTTATTCGGTTTGGCTATGACATAATAACCTCTTTTTATTCCGAATATGACTTAAAATGAAAAAAATTTGTATTAAAAAATCCGAATCGATACATTATATAGACACCGAAAAATATTATTCCGCAAAAAAGCTGTTCCGGAAAACCGGAACAGCTTTTGAAATCATGCCTGTTTTTATTTTTTTGAAAGTGAATGTGCCGTTATAAAAGCGGTTATGGGGATAGAAAGAATCACGCCGATGCTGCTCGAAATTCCGCTGATCACTTCGATTGAAAGATAGGAGGAGCTGAGCAGCTGGTGGGTCGAAAGACCGATCGAATAGAGATAAAGAATGAGAACAAATCCGCTTCCGAGGAAGGCAAGAATAAGAGTGTTGGTCATGGTTCCCACCATATCTCTTCCAACGTTCATTCCGGAACGGAAAAGTTCTTTTTTTCCTAAATTGGGGTTTGCGGCGCTTACCTCAAAAAGGGAAGAGGAGATTCCCATGGTAACGTCCATTACAGCGCCAAGCGCGCTTATAATGATTCCTCCGACAAGAAGACCGGTAAGACCTATGGGCGTTCCGGTCTGACGAAGCTGGAGAAGCGGTTCAACATCCGGAATGCGAAGTCCGTCAATTTTTGCGATCCACTGGGCAAAAAGTCCGAAAATCATAGCTATCGCGGTTCCGGAAACCGTTCCGAGCATTGCGCATACAGTTTTTTGACAGATTCCGCCAAGGATGGTAAGGCTTACAACGGCAATATATGCGCACACCGCAAAAACGGTAGGAAGGGTGGGCGCGCCTTTCATAAGAGCGGGAAGAAGGATCATAAAAAGAGAAGCAAGGGTTATGACAAGCCCTGCAAGGGATTTTGCTCCGGTTTTTCCGCCGACTATAACTGCCGCCGCAAGGAAAATCGCAACCGCCACAGCAAGAGAAACCGTGCGGTCAAATTCATATACCGTTGCGGTGTGGTCACCGTTTGAATATGTTGAAATAATCAGAACGGCGCCGTCGCCTTCATAAAGGGGAACTCCGTAAAGAGGACCGACATAGTTTGAAACCTGCATGGTTTCGCCTTTATACTGACCGGAAAGGATTTCCGCAAGAAGAAGCTGTTCTCCGCGCCAACCGCCGTCGGAAACCTCGTCACGCTCGGTGCCGTCAGAAAGAACGGAAGTGATTTTTGCCTTTTCATATTCCGAATATTCCGCAGCAGCAAGGGTTTCTTCTTTTTCCGGTGCGGCAAGAATGTATCCGATTACAAAAACCGCGAAACAGATTAACAGAACAAGAACTGTGTTTCTGTTTCCGGAAAACCATTTTTTAAGAGAAAAATCTGTTTTTTTCATAGAATCATTTTTCCTTTCATATTCAGGAAATATTTACCCGTAAAAAGGATATCAATTCTTTTGCCGGGTGTCAAGAGTTAGAAAAAATTTGGAGTTTTTGGTGCAAAATGCCGAATATAAAAAATAACAGTTTTTTAACTGGAAAAATTCCCCTTAAATATGTTATTATATAATTGCTGTTTTGCGGGAATCCGCAAAATCGACGAAAGGGATAATGTTTTTTCTCTGCAAGGAAAAAGAACGTTGTCTTTTCAGAACATTTTCAAAAACTTTTGAAAAAGTTTTATGAAAGGAAGGAAAAAGAATGAAAACAAGCAAAAAAAGCAGACTTCTGTCTGCAATGCTGGCGATCCTGATGGTTGTTACCATGTTCCCCGTAACGGTTTTTGCGGCGGATGCGGTATATACCAAAGTTTCTTCCATTGACGAACTTACCACCGGTAAGTACGTTATGGTAGCAAGCAACGGATATGCCCCGACTACTTTCAGCGGCGGCAGCAGCCCTTGGGTTCTTGCCGAAGCTGTTGAAGCAGTTGACGGCACAATTACCAATCCCGGCGCAGGTCTTGTATGGGATATTACAGTTGACGGAACAACTGTAAAGCTCAAAGACTCGAACGGAATTACAATTGCTCCGAAAGGCGGCAATAATAACGGTGTAAGTTCCGGCGATTACAGCTGGATAGTTGATTGTTCCGAAGGCAATTTCACCTTTGCCGGACAGGGCAGCGACACCGTAAAATTTGCAAGCAACCACGGAAGCGAATATAAATTCCGCGGTTATAAGGTAACAACCCTTACAGGACAGTATTCTTCCGAATATTCTTCCGAGTTTGCTCTCTATAAACTCGGCGGAGAATCTTCCGAAGAACCCGAAACACCCGTTGTTCCCGAAGAACCTTCTGTTCCGGAAGCACCGGTAAAAGGCGGCGACAAAGTCGTTATTTATAACCCCGCAAATATGAAAGCGCTCTCCACTTCCTACAGCGGTTATTATAACGCAGGCGTCAGTGTTTCTGAAGAAAACGGAAAACTTTCCGGTTATACCGATGCTGAAGTATGGACCGTAGGCGAAAACGGCGACGGCACCTATACTTTCTCCACAGCAAACGGCAAAAAACTTTCAATGGGCGCAAGCTATACCAGCATGCCTCTTGATGACGTCAATACCGCATGGAAAATTTCCGATTCTGCAACCGAAGGCTGCTACTATATCGAAAACCCCGCACGCGGCGCTTTTATTGAATATCAGCCCGATTACGGAACCTGGAGCGGATATTACAACATCGTTGACGAAGCACTTTTTGCACAGAAGATTTACGTGGTTTCCGGCGGAAATACCGAACCCGAGAAACCTGTTGAACCCGAAGAACCTCCGGTAACCCCCGAAGATCCGGAAGTTGAATATGCAGAGAAACTCACTGCACTTCCTGAAAAAGGCGACGTAATCGCAATCTATAACTCCGGAAACGCAATGGCATCCGAAGCAAGCGGCAAAAAAATCGCAGGAATCCCTGCTGAAATCGTTGACGGAAAACTTCCTCTTGCAGAAGGTATCGCAAATCTTGTTGTTGATATCGACGACGCAGGAAACTATATTTTCGTTCTCGACGGAAAATATCTTACCTCCGGCGCAACCGGCAACAGCCTCAGCTATGCTGATGAACTTACCGATTGCGGAAAATGGACTTTTGAAGAAGGTCCCGAAGGTACCTGGTATATCAGAAACGTAGGCGCAAACTATAACGGCAACTACAACCAGGCTCTTGAATATTATTCCGGTTTCACCACCTACGGAATCAAAGAAACCGAAATTTATCAGATGCAGCTCTTCCTTGCAGAAAGACCCGAAGCTCCTGAAGAACCCGAAGTTCCTTCCGCAGAAAAAATGACCGAAATCCCCGGAAAGGGCGACGTTATCGTAATCTATAACTCCGGCAACGCAATGGGTTCCGCAGCAAACGGCAAAAAGCTTGCGGCTGTTCCGGCAGAAGTTGCAGAAAACAAACTTCCTCTTTCCGAAGATATGGCAAAACTTGTTGTTGATATCGACGACGCAGGAAATTATATTTTCACTCTTGACGGAAAATATCTCACTTCCGCACCCACCGGCAACGAACTCAGCTTTGCTGACGAACTTACCGATTGCGGAAAATGGACCATGACAGACGCAGTTGAAGGTGCATGGTACATTAAAAACGTAGGCGAAAACTATAACGTCAACTACAACCAGGATCATGAATAT
>JAZTXW010000071.1:0-17250 GCA_045636625.1 Oscillospiraceae bacterium | reverse complement strand
GGTAAGGTCAGCAATTCTTTTGGTAAGAACAGCGATCTGAACTTCGGGGGAACCGGTGTCGGTTTCGTGAAGTCTGTTAGCAACGATTACTTCGGTTTTTTCTTCCTGTCTCATCATAGTGATTCACCTCAAAAAAATTTTATTATTTGGCTTTTTCACAGGAAAGGGCGAAATGCTTTTTGAGGCAACCGCTACCGGACGTTTCAAATCGCGTTCAGCGGACAAACCCTTTTCCGGGAAAAAGTTAAGCGGCTGACGAAGTCAGCCTTAAAATTATAACAAAGACTTTTGCTTTTGTAAAGCCTTTTTTAAGGTTTTTATAAATATTTTTTCCTTTTATTAATAATAATTATTTGTGACGGAAACTATTATCCATCTTCCGTCAATTTTTTCAAATCTGATCTCCGCTTCGCCTTTTTCGTGTTTGATGATCCAATAAATTTTCGCGATAACGGTCATTTCGGTTTCGGTCTGTTCAACAATCACCGAATCGCCGTAATATGAAGTTCCGTATCCTCTTGAACCGCGGAACACATAAAGCGTTCCGTCATAGTCAAAAAGGTTCTCGTTTATTCTTCCGAATCCTTCATAATCGAAAACGCTTCTGTCCACCCACTGTTCAAGGTGTTTTATAACTTCTTCCTTCGTTTCAAAATTCTTTGCCGGCATGCATTCCCCATCGCCGCTGTCTATATAATATCCGTTGTAATAATCCCCGCATTGATATCCCGAAAGTTCTTTCTGATTTATCAGGGCATCCGGATAATCCGTTGCGTGATGCACAGGGTCATTGCTTTTATAAAGTTTTTTCCGGATTTCGCCGAACGGGTCAAACTCAACGAAAAAAGTTTCATTTTCAATTTCGTTAAGGGCAGCAATATGTTCCGCAATAATTTCCGGTTCAAAAGGCTTTTTTATCAGATGGTTTATACGGTAGCTTCCGTCCTCTTCTTTGATCATATAAGCTGCGTAGATGTCTTTTTTACTTTCGATAAACTCCTTCAATTCCGGTTTTTCCGAAAGTTTTTCACCAAGCTCCGCAGAGCACGGAACATAAAAATCTCCGTCGCCAAGCCGGTATCCCGACATATCCGCTTCCATATAGAAGAATTCGGCCATACAGAATCTTCCGTTCTCTGTGTAATTTACTATATATGGAACAGTTGTGGTCATTCCCATATTAGGAGGTGTATAAACCCCGGCTTTTTCGTGATAAACGAACCCTTCTTTTGAAAATCCTTCGTGAACAACTTTTACGTCCTCACCGAAAATTTCAGCCGCGGCTTTTTCAACCCATTCTTTCGGATAAAAACAGGTGTTTCCCGCTTCCTCCGCAAGCGGAAGAAGGTTTTCGTCTTTGTAAGCATCCGCCATGTCAAGTTTCCTCAGTGCGGAATAGATAACCTCTCCCACAGGGATATCCTCGACAAATTCAAATTCTCCGACTTTTCCGATTCTGTAAATCAGCTCTTCAACCTCTTCCGGAACTGAAATATCTTCGTTTTTATAAGGATTTCCGCCCTCGAAATCAGAAGGTGTCGGCATAAGCCCGGGATATTCTGCAAGGCTCCGCAGCTCCTCAAAATCCGGTTCTTTTTCCTCTTCATTTTCAGAAGCTGAGGGTTCTTCCGGAACAGCAGGTTCAACCGGCTCTTCCACGGAACATGAACAGAAAATAATCATAAGAACTGAAAGAACAATCGCCGAAAATATTTTAAACACACAAAAAGCCCCCTTTTCCTAAAACTGTTTTCTATAATAATAGTGTCCGAAAAACGTGGTTTTGTTGCATGATTTCAGATATTTTTAAGATTTTTACAATATAAATATTTTAAATAACATTATAAAAAGCGTGTACGGATAATATCCGCACACGCTTTTTTACAAGCAGATCATATTCCGAGAATTTTTACGGTTTCTTCACCCTTTGTTCTGATCCAGCGAAGCGCAAGGCGTTCCGCGTTGCTTCGGTCAAGAGCAATTCTTGCAAAAAGTTCTTCTTTACTGTCAAAAACCATTTCTTCGCGGACAAAGCCGATCAGGAACACCGGAACCTTTTTTCCGTAAAGTTCGGAATCCCAACCGATTATATGAGTTTCCGCCGCAGGAATGTTTTCATCCGAAACCGTGGGTTTTACTCCGACATTTGTAGCGGCCGGATAAAATTTTCCGTCGATATATGCCGCGGAAACATAAACGCCGAATTTCGGAACTATGTAATTTTCTTCGAGGATCTGGTTTATGGTGGGAAGTCCGAATTCTCTTCCAAGTTTTTTTCCGGAAACGATTTCGGTCTCAACACAGAAAGGATATCCCGCAAGAAGTTCAACTTCCTCCATGTCGCCTTTTTCCGCGGCGGCACGGATTCTTGTGGAGCTTATTGCCTCGCCTTTATCGTAAACTTTTTCAACAAAGCAATAATCCATTCCGTATTTTTCACAGAATTCCGCCATTTCTTTTGTTCCGCAGGAAGCTTTGAAGCCAAAACGGTAATCTGTTCCGCAAACAACTTTTTTACAGCGAAGTTTTTCGCAAAGAATTTCTTTTACAAATTCTTCGCCGGAAAGCCCTTTGATATCTCCGAAATCCGGCGCATAAACGTGGCGGATTCCGCAGGCTTTCATTATGCTGAATTTTATTTCCGGAGGTTCAAGGCGCTTTGCGCTTGCTTTTCCTGTCGGAAGGCTTTTTTCCGAAAAGGTAAAGACCCAGGGTTCAAGTCCTTCGGAAACAACTGCCCGGCGCAGAACTTCTCTGTGACCTTTATGAACACCGTCGAATACACCAAGGGCAACGACGGTATCGTTTTTCGGAAATTCGGTTGTGATAAATTCCATGCTGTCAGTCATCTTCCTCATCATAAAGTACATAATCGAGGTAAAGTCCCTCGGGTTTTGCTGTTCTTCCCGCTTTTGTGCGGTCTTTGGATTCGATTATATCCAGAATTTCGTCCGGTTCGATTTTCCCTTCGTTCACTTCAAGAAGGGTTCCCACCATTATCCGCACCATGTTATAAAGAAATCCGTCGCCGGTTACGGAAAAGGTCACAAGGTCCCCTTCCCTTTCGATCTGGCAATCAAAAATCGTTCTTGTGCAGTCTTCCTGATCTCCGTTTGAACCGCAGAAAGCGGAAAAATCATAGGTTCCGATAAAATCGGTGCATACAGCGTCAAGATAATTTTCGTCAATGGGTTTGGGATAATGGAGCGCAAGTCCCTGCCAGAAAGGGCTCATATAGGGTGCGTTCCAGATTTTATAAACATAGCGTTTTCCCTTGCAGGAATATCTTGCGTGGAAATTTTCAGAAACTTCCTCACAGTCAATAGCGGCAATATCATCCGGAAGAATCGCGTCAAGGCTTCTGCGGATATGGTCGCAGGTTAAATCGCTTTCGGTCTTGAAACTCACGCAAAACATATTTGCGTGAACGCCGGAATCGGTTCTTGAACAGCCTTTGATATCCGGTCTTTCGCCTTTAAAAAGGACCTGCATCGCGTCCTGAAGAGTTTCCGCAACGGTAACGGCATTTTTCTGCACCTGGAAACCGTGGTAATTGGTGCCTTTATACGAAATGGTCAGAAGAAGGTTTCTCAAAGTCTGAACACCTCCGGACCAAACATATTCATAAGGATAACCGCGGCAAAACCAAGAGCGACAAACATAACTGCGCCGAAATCTTTTCCGGAAAGTTTAAGCTGTTTCATTCTTGTTCTGCCTTCTCCGCCGTGATAACAACGGCATTCCATCGCAAGAGCAAGCTCGTCCGCTCTTCTGAAAGCAGAAACAAAAAGCGGAATAAGGATCGGGATAAGGGCTTTTGCCTTCTGGATAACGTTTCCGCTTTCCATATCCGCGCCCCTTGCTTTCTGGGCGGCCATGATTTTTTGTGTTTCATCGATAAGCGTGGGAATAAAACGCAAAGCGATGGTCATCATCATGGAAAGTTCATGAACCGGAACCTTTATTTTCTGAAGCGGCTTCATAAGTCTTTCAAGTCCGTCGGTAAGGGCAATAGGGGTTGTGGTATAGGTCAAAAGGCTGCTTCCCGCAATAAGACAGATTATGCGGATGCACATGAGCACCGCAGTGAGCACGCCTTTTTTGGAAACGGAGATAAACTCCCATTCAAAAAGCGGTTCTCCCTCAACGAAGAAAACGTTGAGCACTGCGGTAAAGATAATTATGGGCATGATGGGTTTTATGCACTTGATAACAAGCTTCCATGGGAGTTTTGAAAGCGCATAGAAAGCGACACCCATTCCCGCTCCGATAAGAAGCGAGAACAAACCGTCCGCAACGAAGAGCAGCACGATATACGCAACGATAAGAATAAGTTTTATTCTCGGGTCAAGGCGGTGAATTATTGAATCACCGGGGAAATACTGACCGAAGGTGATGTCTTTAAGCATTCTCTTCGCCTCCTTTTCTAAGGAGATTGAGCATTGCTTCCTTTGCTTCGGAAACAGTGAGCACGCTTTCGGGGACCTCGTATCCTTTTTCGCGGAGTTTTGCGAAAACTCGGCTTATCTGGGGAACTTCAAGACCCATTTCACAAAGTTCATCCACTCTTTTGAAAATATCCCTGGTTTCTCCGTACATAACGGCTTTGGAATGGTTCATTATGAGCACGTGGCTTGCAAAACGTGCCACATCCTCCATGCTGTGAGAAACAAGGATTATGGTTGCGCCTGTGTTTTCGTGGTATGCTTTGATTTCCGAAAGAATGAATTCGCGGCCTTTCGGGTCAAGTCCCGCAGTGGGTTCGTCAAGAATGAGCACTTCCGGCTTCATTGCGAGCACGCCGGCAATTGCGACTCTTCTTTTTTCGCCGCCGGAAAGTTCGAAAGGCGATTTTTCAAGATAATCCTCCGTAAGTCCGGTGTGTTTTGCCGCTTCAAGCACTCTTTCGTTGATTTCATCATCGGAAAGACCCATATTTTTCGGACCGAAAGCGATATCCTTGCGTACAGTTTCCTCAAAAAGCTGATGTTCGGGATACTGGAAAACAAGGCCGACCTTAAAACGGAATCTTCTGATTTCCTTCGGGTTTGCCCAAAGATCTTCTCCACCGACGTAAATTTTGCCGGAAGTGGGTTTTATAAGTCCGTTAAGATGCTGAATCAGGGTTGATTTTCCGGAACCGGTGTGTCCGATAAGACCGACAAAAGAACCTTTTTCAATTTCGATATTGATATCATCTATCGCGCGGTGTTCATAGGGTGTTCCCGCAGAATAGACGTAGCTCAGATTTTCGGTTTTAATTATGGTTTCAGCCATTCTGAGCACCGCCTTTCAAAACTTCTTCAAGAACAGCAACACATTCTTCCTCTGTGAGCACGCATTCCGGAATATCGAACCCTGCCTTTTTAAGTTCGTGGCAAAGTTCGGTAACCTGGGGAACGTCAAGACCGCGTTCCTTGATTTTTTCAACGCTTCCGAAAACTTCCTTCGGGGTCGAATCCATGATAACTTTTCCGTCATCAACCACAACAACGCGGTCGCACATTGCGGCCTCATCCATATAGTGGGTGATTATTACAACGGTGATCCCAAGTTCCTTGTTGAGCTGTTTGATGGTTGCCATAACTTCTCTGCGGCCTTTCGGGTCAAGCATCGCCGTAGGTTCATCAAGAACAACGCATTTGGGGCGCATTGCGACAATTCCCGCAATGGCGATTCGCTGCTTCTGTCCGCCGGAAAGCTGGTTCGGCGCATGAAGACGGTAATCATACATATCAACTTTTTTAAGCGCGTCATCAACTCTTTCCCGGATTTCTTTCGGAGGAACTCCAAGATTTTCGAGAGCGAAAGCAACGTCTTCCTCGATTATGGTCGCAACGATCTGGTTATCCGGATTCTGGAAAACCATTCCCACTTCCTGGCGAATCTCAAAAAGCTTGGATTCTTCCGCTGTGGAAATTCCGCTTACGGAAACGCTTCCTTCTGTCGGAACAAGAATTGCGTTGAAATGTTTTGCAAGGGTCGATTTTCCGGAACCGTTATGGCCCAGAACCGCAACGAATTCCCCTTCTTCGATGGAAACATCAACTCCATCGAGAACAAGAGAAGGAATTTCGCCTTCATAGCTTGGATAGCTGAAGCTTATTCTGTTTGCTTCGATAAAACTTTTTTTAGACATTTCTGATCCTTTTTTGTGTTATATATTGTTTCTTAATTTATTCAAATATCGCTGAAAACCCAGGTTACTATTTTTTCGGAAAATTCCATTCCGATTTTCTTTTGCAACCCTTTGGATTTTTCATTTCCGACAACGACATGTCCGAAAGGGATTCTTCCTTCGGAAAGACGGCGGTTAAGGTTTTTTGTTTCAAGGGCAATTCCGATTCCCCTTCTGCGGTATTCCGGAAGAACGGTTAAAAGGCCCATTGAACCTTCCCCATGAAAGCCGATAAATCCGGCGCAGTTTCCGTCTTCGTCAAAAGCGCCGAGCATTCCGTAATCGATACGGCTTTTAATGTATTCCTCATCGTCGTCATAATTTTTTCGGACGAAGGAAAGGTTTTCCTGCGTAAGCGGTCTTATTTCTATTCCCGGAACATCGTATTCCGAAACCGGTCCTTTTCCCGCATACGCTGTCTGATAGCAAGGCATTATTTCAACCGGTTTGCCTTTTATTTCGAATAACTTCGGAATAAATTTAAACGGGCGGACAACCGCCATATACCGTTTTTCCCCGATCATTTTTGCCATTCTTTCCATGGCATCTTCCGTTTCCGCGGAAATTGCGTAAGGTCCCCATTTTCCGATACGGAGCATGACTCCGTCTTCTTCGGAATAAAGCACCGCCGTTTCTTCATCAAGAAGGGCATCAAGCATATCCGCATAGTATGCAAAATCTTTTTCAAGATAAACTTTTGGATCAAGCATTATAAATCACACTTTCCGTCATGTTCCATTGTTGAAAAAAGCTGTTTATTCTCTGCTCCAGATTGCGGAAGAACCGCAGGGAAGAGCCATTCCGCTCTGGGTTACCGGAAGACCGATTTCTTCCGCTTCGACTTTTCCGCCGAATTTTTTCATGGCAGAACCAAGAACGTATGCCATGGTGGAAGCGGAAAGTCCGGTTGTATAAGAATTGAGAAGAACGAAAAGAGGTTCTTCGGTAAGCACTTCGGAAACAAGGCTTACAAGTTCAAAAACATGTTCCTCAAGTTTCCATACTTCGCCGCCGGGACCTCTTCCGTAGGAAGGAGGGTCAAGGATTACTGCGTCATATTTGCTTCCGCGGCGGATTTCGCGTTCGACAAATTTCTTGCAGTCATCAACGATCCAGCGGATCGGTTTTTCGTTAAGGGAAGAAAGTTCCGCGTTTTCCCTTGCCCAATGTACCATTCCTTTTGCCGCATCAACGTGGCAGACGGAAGCTCCGGCGGAAGCAGCCGCAGCGGTTGCACCTCCGGTGTATGCAAAAAGGTTGAGAACGCGGATTTCTCTTCCTTCCGCTTTTGCTGCTTTGATTTTCTCACGCATCATATCCCAGTTAACGGCCTGTTCCGGAAAAAGTCCGGTGTGTTTGAAACCGGTGGGGCTGATTTTGAAGGTGAGGCCGTTATAATTTATTTTCCAGAACTCCGGAAGTTCGCGGCGATATTCCCAATGTCCGCCGCCCTGGGAAGAACGGACATATCTTGCGTCCGCGTGTTTCCACATGGGATGTTCCTTCGGGGTGTTCCAGATAACCTGGGGGTCGGGTCTTATAAGAATAACTTTTCCCCAGCGTTCAAGTCTTTCGCCTTCGGAACAATCGAGGAGTTCATAATCTTTCCAATCTTTTGTATATCTCATTTTACAAAACCTCAGCTGATAAGATTCTTAAGTGTTTCGGCACATTCGAGAACAAGGGCGTTTATCTTTTCCTGGTCCTTGCCTTCGATCATGATTCTGATAAGCGGTTCCGTTCCGGAAGGACGGACAAGGATTCTTCCGTCGCCTTCAAGGCGGCCGGTTTCAATATCCAGATAGCTTTTGACTTCAACGTCGTTGAGTCTTGCCTTCATTTCCGGAGTTGCTTCAATGTTTACCATAACCTGGGGATAAACATTCATTACCTTTTTGAGTTCAGAAGCTTTCTTGCCGGAAAGCTTCATGCTTTCGATAAGCATAAGGGCGGAAAGTTCTCCGTCGCCGGTGGTCATATATTCCGGAATAATGATATGTCCGCTTTGTTCACCGCCAAGAGAAGCGTTGAGCTTAAGAAGGGATTCGAGAACATATCTGTCGCCGACCTTGGTGGGGTAACAGCTTATTCCGTATTCTTCCGCAAATTTAAAAAGTCCCATATTGCTCATGATGGTGGGGATAAGGATATCTTTATAAAGTCTTCCTTCCTCGCGGAATCTTTTGGCAAGGATGGCCATCATCATATCTCCGTCGATCATTTCGCCGTTTTCGTCAACGGCAAGACATCTGTCCGCGTCGCCGTCGAAAGCAACGCCGATATCAAAACCGTTTTCTCTGACATATTCGCCCAGGGCGTCAATATGGAGAGAACCGCAGCCGCGGTTTACGTTTGTTCCGTCCGGTTCACAGTTGAGGAAAACCGCGTTTGCGCCGGTTTTTTCAAATATCTTCTTTGCGGTTTTGAAGGAAGCGCCGTTTGCGCAATCGACCGCAATTTTTATTCCGGAAAGATCGCCGACTGTGGAAGCGATATGCTCAACATAAAGTTCGGCGGCTTCGGTGTTTTGGGTTATTCTTCCGATTTCGGAAGATTTTGCAAGTTCGATTTTTTCGCTTTTATCAAGAACAATGCTTTCGATTCGTTCTTCCTGTTCATCGGTAAGTTTAAAACCTGTTGAACCGAAATATTTGATCCCGTTATATTCAAACGGATTATGGCTTGCGGTGATCATAACGCCGCCGGAAACCCCAAGCTTTGTTACAAGATATGCCACAGCGGGGGTCGGAACGATTCCGAGAAGTTCAACCTCGCATCCGACGGATGAAAGACCTGCGGCAACGGCAGATTCAAGCATCGTTCCGGAAAGGCGTGTGTCTCTTCCGATAATAACCTTCGGTTTTCCGGAAGTTTCGTTTTTTATGATCATTCCCGCTGCTCTTGAAATTGCAAGGGCAAGTTCAACATCAAGTTTTTCGTTCGCAATTCCGCGAACACCATCTGTTCCGAAAATTCTTCCCATCGAATCACTCTCCTATTCTCATCTGTTCGCATTCTCCGCAGGGCTGAGCCGGCATCATCATTCCAAGATGTTCATAAGCAAGGGCAGTCGCACAGCGTCCTCTCGGAGTTCTTGTAAGGAAACCTATCTGCATAAGATAGGGTTCATAAACGTCTTCTATGGTAACGGCCTCTTCGCCGATTGCTGCGGCAAGAGTTTCAAGACCGACAGGTCCGCCGTTATAATTTTTTATCATCATCGTAAGAATTCTGCGGTCGATGGAATCCAGACCGAGGTGGTCAACTTCAAGACGGGAAAGAGATTCCGCCGCAATATCTTTTGTAACAACGCCGTTTCCGATAACTTCCGCAAAGTCACGGACACGTTTAAGGAATCTGTTTGCGATTCTCGGTGTTCCGCGGCTTCTTCTTGCAAGTTCCATCGCGCCTTCATGTTCTATCTCTATTCCGAGGATTCCCGCGCTTCGCTCGACGATTCTGCAAAGTTCCGCGGGAGAATAAAGTTCAAGCCTTGCAACAACGCCGAAACGGTCACGCAGCGGGGCAGAAAGCTGTCCCGCTCTTGTGGTGGCTCCGACAAGAGTGAAGTGCGGAAGATCAACGCGGATCGAACGCGCGGAAGGACCTTTTCCGACGATTATATCAAGGGCATAGTCCTCCATTGCAGGATAAAGGACCTCTTCAACGCTTCTGTTCATTCTATGAATTTCATCGATAAAAAGAATATCGTTTTCGTTAAGGTTCGTAAGAAGAGCCGCAAGGTCGCCGGGTCTTTCAATCGCCGGTCCGCTTGTGATCCTGAAACCGACACCCATTTCGTTCGCTATGATTTCGGAAAGAGTTGTTTTTCCAAGACCGGGAGGTCCGTAAAGAAGAACGTGGTCGAGAGCCTCGCCCCTGCGTTTTGCGGCTTCGATATAAACCGCCATATTTTCCTTCGCCTTGGTCTGGCCGATATATTCGTCAAGGGTTCTCGGACGTAGAGAAACTTCGTTTTCCCTGTCCGTCTCCTCATATTCCGGAGCGACTATTCTGTTTTCAAAATCCATCTGGTTGGAAAGCATTAAAAATCACTCCTTATCTTTTCATTGCGATGGCTTTAAGAGCCGCTTTTATCATCTCATCAACAGGAAGGCTCTGGTCAAGTTTTCCGATAACGGCCGCCGCTTCGGAATTTGTGTATCCAAGGCTTACCATTGCGGCAATGGCTTCGCCGGCGTTTCCGCCGATTCTTCCGACAGAAACGGAAGGCGCGGAAGCAAAGCCTTTGGAGACGGAATCGTTCGAGATTTTATCACGAAGTTCAAGAATAATTCTCTGGGCGGCTTTGGGTCCGATTCCCTTGGCGCGGGTGATCGCTTTTGCGTCGCCGGAAGCAACCGCAAGGGCAAAGGAATCCGGAGTGAATTCCGAAAGAACCGCAAGGGCGGCTTTGGGTCCGATTCCGGAAATTGAAGTAAGCATCCTGAAACAGTCCTGCTCTGCTCTGTCATAAAAGCCATAAAGGTCGGAACCGGTTTCCTGATTATATGTCATTGTGGTATATACAAAAACTTCGTTTCCGCTTTGCGGAAGGCACGAAAGAGTTGTTGCGGAAGCTTTGCAAAGATAGCCGACGCCGGCACATTCAACAACAAAAAATCCTTCTTCCACGTGCAAAAGTTTTCCGTTAAGGCTGTATATCATAAAAATCTTCCTTTCGGTTTTCCGAAGAAAAAATGTTATAAATCTTTGATTGCTTTTGAAAGGCGCGAACCGTGGCTGTAACCGTGGCAGATTGCCGCCGCAAGAGCATCGGCGGTATCGTCCGGTTTCGGAACGGATTCAAGCCGGAGTGTATCGCGCACCATTATCTGAACCTGGTGTTTTTCCGCCCTTCCGTAACCGACAAGCGATTGTTTTATCTGGAGCGGAGTGTATTCAAAAATCGGTATTCCCGCCTGGATCGCCGCAAGAAGGATAACTCCCCTTGCTTCCGCAACGTCGATTGCGGTTTTCTGGTTGCTGTTGAAATAAAGCCTTTCAATGCTCATGCATTCGGGCTTTGTTTCCGAAATAACCTCTCTGACGGTATCGTAAATTATCCGGAGCCTTTCTTCAAAAGGCGTTCCGGCAGGAGTATCAACCGCGCCGAATTTTACCGGATAGAATTTGTTTTTCACGTAATCAACAACCCCGACTCCGACTATTGCATAACCCGGGTCGATTCCGATAATCCGCAAGCGGTTTCACCTCTTCTCTGAATAATATAATAAAAATATATATTAAAGCATTTTATTATAACATACACAACATATATAATGCAATTGATTTTTTGTGAATATACAAAAGAAAAACCGGCGAAAACTTTCTTCGCCGGTTTTTTATTCAGATTTTCGTCAGATAGTAACGCGCCGTGATTTCTTCTATGGCAAAACTTACGTCGCAGCATTGTTTGTATTTTCCGTTTCCCGCAAGAAGCCTGAAATGTTCGTTGTCTTCCCATTCATAGGAAAGAGCGGCATCTTTTTTTGTAAAAATCACAAGTTTGCAGGCGTCCTCATTGGAATCCGTTTCCGCCTGGATTTTGATACAAGTAAGTCCTTTTGCGGTTTCCGAAGAACTGAGGGATATTTTTATCCAGTTGTTTCCAAGCGGAGAATCAAATTCTTCTTCGGTCAGATCATTTTTTATTTCTTCCGAAATTTTATCAACGGCGCTTTTCAACGCAAGAACCGCGGTTGTTCCCGCAATAATTCCCGCTGCCAAACCAAATACAGTACGTTTTTTCATAATTATCCTCCGTTCTTGTTTTACTGTAAGATAATTATGCCACGCATAACCTTTTTTGTAAATAGAAAAAACCGGAAAGCAAACTGCTTTCCGGTTTTTAATGGTGGACGGTACAGGACAGCGACTCGCTGCGCTCGCTGCATAAGTTCCGTCAGCCGCTCATACTTCGCCGGAGGCTCGCATTTGCGGGCCGTCACTTATCGAACGTCGTTCTCGTCCTTGGATTTCAATATAAAAACAAAAGGCACGCGTTTGCGTGCCTTTTGTTTTTATGGTGGACGGTACAGGACTCGAACCTGTGACCTTCCGCACGTCAAGCGGAAGCTCTACCAGCTGAGCTAACCGTCCATAGCTGAGCAAGGGTTATCATATCATATCATGGCAAAAAAAGCAAGTATTTTTTTAAATTTTTTAAAAAATTTTATTCACCGGCTTTGATTTTGAAATCCGAAAAGATAAATTTTGTTCCGTATTCCGGAAATTCCGCGCTCACGGGAGAAAAATCTTCCGGAGAGAGCACCGCAAAAAAGTTTTCGTTTTCTGCCGAAAGTTCTTTGTTTTCCGTGCTCAAAGTAAAACTTTCAGGGTCGGAAAGTCCATCGAAAAGTTCTTCAACAAGCAGAAAAGGAGTCCCTTCCGGAAGAGAATCTTTCTTTATTTCCTGTTCCATTCCGTTATAGCTTATTTTTGCGTGCTCATCCGAAATCTCAATTCCCATTCCCGCAAGTTCTGTCGGAGATTTCACCATAATGCTGATGCTCATGCCGTTTTTCTCGATATCCATTTCCGCTTCCATTCCGCCGAAAGTCGCCTTTGCCAAAACGCAGAAATCCTGTTCAAAGGTTTTTGAAACCTCCTGGGGACTTGCGGAAACGGAATCCGAGCACCCGGAAATCAGAAGCAGGAGCAAGAACGATAAGATGAATTTTTTCATATAAAAAACCTCCCTTCACGGAGTAATTTATATCCGTTTCGGGAGGATTTTATTCATCAAAGACCTTTTTCGGCAAAAATTTTGCAAAGGTAATTCGGGATATCGCTCGGAAGCATTCCGTATTCGGAAAGGTCCTTCACCGCTCTGTCCGCCGCAAGACCGTGCAGATAAACTCCGCAGACCGCGCAGGAAGTTTCTATATAACCCTGCGCCGCAAAGGAAGCTATCATTCCAGCAAGGCAATCGCCGCTTCCGCCTTTCGCAAGTCCGGGGTTTCCGGTGGAATTGAAATAAATGTCGCCGTTCGGTTCGGCGATAATTGTTGAAGAATCTTTAAGCACAACGATCGCGCCGTATTCCTTTGCGGTTTCTAAAGCGATTTCAATTCGTCTTTCAACTGTTTCGGGAATAGAAATTTTGCATAATCTCGCCATTTCTCCCATGTGGGGAGTTATTATCGGGATCTGTTTTGCTTTTTTTAGAACCCCCGGATTTTCGGAAATGCAGTTGAGCCCGTCCGCATCGACAATAACGGTTCCGTTTACGTTTTCAAGCACAAATTCAACGATTTCGCCGATATCTTTTCCTCTTCCGAGTCCGCAGCCGATGAGTACCGCGTCAACCGTTTCAAGCATCGGAAGGATTTTTTCCTTTGCAGAAGCACAAATCGTTCCGTCTTCATTTTCCGGCAACGGAAGAAAAGTTGCTTCCGGAATCCTTGCGGCAATCATGGAAACGACTTTTTCCGTCGCTGCAACTGTTGTGATACCCGCTCCGGCTTTCATTGCGGAAAGAGCGGAAAGCACAGCCGCACCCGGAAAATTCGACGAACCCGTTATACAAAGAAGCTTTCCGAAGGTGCCTTTATTTGAAAAACGCGGTCTTTTGCGAATCGAGGAGAAAACCATATCCTCATTTGCCGAAAAACAATTCTGCGGAATCTGCGCTTTTACTTCGTAAGGGATTCCGATGTCCACAACTTCGGTTTTTCCGCAGAATTCCTTTCCGGGAAGGAGAAGATGTCCGGGTTTCGCCGCTTCAAAAGCAACGGTGAAGTTGGACCTTATGGAATTTTTTGCGCAAAGACCTGTTTCCGCGTTGACTCCGCTTGGGATATCAAGGGAGATTTTCACGGCGATATCGGAATTTATCATCTCGGCAATTTCATCATAGGGCGCGCGGAATTCTCCGGAAAATCCCGTTCCGAAAAGCGCGTCGATTATAATATCCGCTCCGCCGAGGAATTCATCGACCTTTTTTCGGTCAAGCTCAAAATCCAGCATGGTGATTCCCGCCTGGATAACGCAGTTATACATATATTTTGCTTCGTCGCTTCTTGGAATTCCGCCGCAAAGGACAACTATCACGTTTGCGCCTTCCTCAAAAAGCTTTCTTGCCACAACAAATCCGTCGCCGCCGTTGTTTCCGCTTCCGCAGAAAATCATAAAATTGCGTCCGGCAACGTTCTGAAGAGTTCTTCGGATAAAAGCAGCGGCGGCACAACCCGCGTTTTCCATAAGGCGCTGATAGGTCACGCCCATTTCGTCCGAAAGGCGTTCTTCGGTTTTCATCTGGTCAACTGTAAGTATTTTCATGGAGATCATTTCCCCCTTTAAAAAACGAATTGATAAACGCCGCTTCGCGGCTGCATCTCATCCGCCATTTCCTTTTGGAAATGCCGCCTTTCCCCACAAGGGAAAGGCTTTTTCTCCATTATACCACCGCGTTTGTATTTTTCAATCGAAAAAGGGGTTGAAAATTGCTTTTAATTATGTTATTATCTCTTTTGTTGTTAATATATTATAACGCATTGACCGGGAGAGTAGGTTTTATTTTTCCGAAAAGAGAGGAAAAACCATTGGGCTGAAAGTTTTTCCGCGGACAAAAATTCCGAAGTACACCCGCGAGCGGTTTTGCTGAAAAGGCTTTTTCCCATTAGGCAAAAACGGGTTGCTCCGTTAAAAGCTTTATTAAGTGCCCGGATAAATTTCCGGGAATGCGGGTGGTACCGCGGAGAATTTTTCTGTTTATGAGTCTTCGTCCCAGATTTGCGGCTTGGGGCGGAGCTTTTTTTATATCCGTTTTTTCCGCAGAACCAGCAAAACATCATAAACAAAAATCATATAAATGGAGTTGAAAAATTTTGAAAGAGCAGCTTGAACAGATCCGCCTTGAAGCAAAAAAAGCTCTTGAGCTTTGCGAAGATCCCAAAGCACTTGAAGAACTTCGTATCCGCTATCTTGGCAAAAAAGGCGAGCTCACCGCCATTCTTAAACAGATGGGAAAACTTTCCGCAGAGGAAAGACCCGTTATCGGCCAGCTTGCAAACCAGGTCCGTGAGGAAATCGAAACCGAACTTACCGAAGCAGCAGAACACATCCACCAGCATCTTCTTGAAAAGAAGCTTGCTTCCGAAACCATTGACGTAACTCTTCCCGGAACCCCCGCTCCCACCGGTAAAGAACATCCTCTCAACATCGTTCTCAACGAAGTTGAGGATATCTTCCTCGGAATGGGCTTTTCCATCGCAGAAGGTCCCGAAGTTGAAACCGACTATTACAACTTCGAAGCACTTAACCTTCCGAAAGACCACCCCGCAAGAGATACTCAAGACACTTTCTATATCACCGAAAACGTCCTTCTCCGTACCCAGACTTCCCCTGTTCAGGTACGCGTTATGGAAAAACAGCAGCCCCCTGTCCGCATAATCGCACCGGGACGCGTTTATCGTTCCGACGCTGTTGACGCAACCCATTCCCCTCTCTTCCACCAGATCGAAGGACTTGTTGTTGACAAAGGCATCACCATGGCCGACCTTAAAGGAACCCTTGAAATCTTCATCAAACGTCTTTACGGCGAAGATTCCGTTGTACGTTTCCGTCCGCACCACTTCCCCTTCACCGAACCTTCCGCTGAAATGGATATCCAGTGCTTCAACTGCCACGGCGAAGGCTGCCCCATGTGCAAAAACGAAGGCTGGATCGAAATTCTCGGCTGCGGAATGGTACATCCGAAAGTTCTTTCCAACTGCAACATCGACCCTGAAGAATACAGCGGTTTTGCATTCGGTATCGGCCTTGAACGTATCGTTATGAGAAGATTTGCAATCAACGACCTTCGTCTTCTTTATGAAAACGATCTTCGTTTCCTTGACCAGTTTTGATTGAAAGGGGAGTTCGAAAATGACCAGCAAAAAAGAAGTTTCCGATCTTACCCTCCGTTTCCAGGCAAGAACACTTAATATCTACCGCAAACTTTTCTTCGATCTTCAGGAACGTGATTATTCCGTCGAGCTCCG
The DNA here is from genome assembly GCA_045636625.1 of Oscillospiraceae bacterium. Classification (GTDB taxonomy): domain Bacteria; phylum Bacillota; class Clostridia; order Oscillospirales; family Ruminococcaceae; genus UMGS1668. The sequence continues at coordinate 1,086 of JAZTXW010000071.1, read as the reverse complement.
CGACAGAGCAGCTAAACTTGCAAAAGCAGTAAAAGAAGAAGATTATGTTGAAGCAAAAAGCCAGGCTGATAACATCACCTATCTTTTTAAGCTTGCATTCCAGGCAAACCTCATTCTTCCCAACGTTTATCAGGGACTTGCTATTGACGGAATGACCCTTTCCGCAACCATTGAGGAAGCCATCAACGGTGAAATCGGTCCCGATCCGGAACCGGAAATCATCCCTGTTGAAAAAATTCCCGAAGCCGTAAGAAAATATATTCCCGGCGGCGAAAAATAAATTTGCCTCCCCTGAAAGGGGAGATGCCGCATAGCGTATGCTGCGGCAGAAGGGTTTTATATTTCAAACCCCTCGATCTTCGGTCTTCGACCGAATCCAGCTCCCCTTCCGGGGGCGCCATTAAATGTAAAGAAGGTTAAACAATGGATTTATCTCTCAGATGGCTTGCGGACTATGTTGAAACCGGCGTCACCCCCAAACAGTTCTGTGACGCAATGACCATGTCCGGCTCCAAAGTCGAATGTTATAATGAAGAAGCCGACTATATTTCCAACGTTGTTGTCGGTAAAATTCTTAAAATTGAAAAACACCCCGATGCAGACAAACTCCAGATCTGCCAGATCGATATCGGCCGCGAAGAACCCATCCAGATCGTAACCGCAGCACAGAACGTTTACGAAGGAATGCTTGTTCCCGCAGCTCTCGATAACTCCACCCTTGCAGGCGGAATCAAAATTAAAAAAGGCAAGCTCCGCGGCGTTCCCTCCAACGGAATGATGTGCTCTGTTGCCGAACTCGGCGTAACCGTTCACGATTTCCCCTATGCAATCGAAGACGGCATCCTCGATATCAAAGAGGACTGCAAACCCGGCGACGACATCAGAACCGCTCTCGGAATCGACGACGTTTGCGTTGAATTCGAAATCACTTCCAACCGCCCGGACTGCCTTTCCGTTCTCGGTCTTGCAAGAGAAGCAGCAGCAACTTTCGGCAAAGAACTCCATATGCCCGAAGTTAAAATTGAAAACGAAACCGGCGACATTAACGAACTTCTTTCCGTTGAAGTTAAAAACCCCACCCTTTGC
>JAZTXW010000070.1:0-5873 GCA_045636625.1 Oscillospiraceae bacterium | reverse complement strand
ACTGTTCTTTTCCAGAGCAGCAGCAAACAGGACGGCATTTCTGCTCTTGCAGGAAAAAGCGCTTCTGCTTCCGCCGCTGATGCAAAAAGCAACAATGCAAAACTTGTTCGTATCACCAAAGTTCTTGCTGTTGTTTTCTTTGTAGTAACTCTCGCAGTTTATGCTCTTACCATTTATCTTTAATTGATTTTTCTGAAAATTTCACGAAAAACTCCCGGACAAACTGTTCGGGAGTTTTTTATGCATAAAATAAAGACCGCTCTTTAAAGAGCGGTCTTTATTTTATATCAAGGTCTTCTTGCGAATTTCATTTTAGGTTTTGCGGGTTTGTTATCCGCAGGTTTTCCCGCAGGTTTAGAGCCGTTCTGGGGCTTTCTGCCAGCGTTTTTCTTAGGGGTCTGTTCTCCCGGAATTCCTTTTTTGGAAAGGTTATGAAGGCCGGTAAGTTCCTCTTTGGTGAGTTCACGCCATTTTCCCTGCTGGAGCATTCCAAGTCTTACAATACCAATAGAAGTGCGTTTAAGGCGAATAACGGTGAGTTCCACTGCTTCACACATTTTACGGATCTCGCGGTTTTTGCCTTCGGCAATGATGAACTGAAGAACTGTACGCTCCTCGTTTTCTTCAAGAACGGTTACAGAAACAGGACGGACAAATCCGGAATCGATTTTTACGCCTTCGGAAAGTTTTATGAGTTTTTCTTCAATTCCTGTTTCGCGAACTGTTACGCGGTAAGTTTTCTGGATATTGCCGCTCGGGTGCATGATCATATTTGCGAAGGAACCATCGTTGGTAAGAAGAATAAGTCCTTCACTGTTTCTGTCAAGTCGTCCGATAGGATAGATTCTTGCGGGAATATCGGTTACAAGATCCATAACGGTTTTTCTTCCCATTTCGTCGGAAGTTGTGGTTACAAAACCGCGGGGTTTGTTGAGCGCAACATACCAGAGTTTTTCGCCGATACCGGTTGCGATCTCCTCTCCGTTTATGGTTATGATATCTTTTCTTACGTCAACTTTCATACCGATTTCCGCAATATGACCGTTAACCTTTACTTTACCGGCAGCAATAAGTTCTTCCGCTTTTCTTCGGGAAGTATAACCCGCGTCAGCAATTGCTTTCTGAATTCTTGTATCTTTCATTTCATTCTCCTCAAAACTAAAAAATATCTTTTATATTATCCCAAAAACTGTTTTTTTCGGGAACTGCTTCAACGTTATCCTCCGCAAGAAGCGGAGTTTCGGCAACAAGTTCGCCGTCAAGGTAAAAAAACGCTTTACCGAGAATTTCTCCGTTTTTCACCGGAGCAAAAACAAACGGCTGTTTGCTTATAACAACCTCTATTTTCTCAGCTTCGCCTTCAAAAAGCGAAGCTGAAACGGCTTTCGGAACCGCAGAAACTGTTTTTGATCTTCCTCCGCAGACAGGAATCTCCATCTTTCCTGTAAGATTTTCAATCTGAACGGATTTCAGCTTTCCGAAATATTCCTCATAAAGCGCAGTGTGATAATTCCAATCATCCGGGCAACCGAGGGTAACGCAGATAAGGGAAACTCCTTCCCTTTCAGCGGAGGAAACAAGGCATCTTCCGGATTTTTTTGTAAAACCAGTTTTAACACCCGTTGCACCTTCAAGCGTCTTTAAAAGGCGGTTATGGTTTACAACCGTTCTTTGATAAGGCGGGTTTCCGTATTCCGCTTTCAGGCTTTCCGAGCCGCAGATTTCAGCAAAATCCGGATTTTTCATGGCGTTTTTGGCCATTATTGCCATATCGTACGCGGTTGAAAAATGATTTTCGCCGTCAAGGCCCGATGGCGTTTTAAAAGAGGTGCTTTCTAAACCCATCTCTTTTGCTCTTTTGTTCATAAGCTGAACAAATTTTTCCACCGAGCCCGAAATTTTTATTGCCGCTGCGTTTGCTGCATCGTTTCCGGAAGCAAGAAGCATCCCAACCGCAAGAGTCCGGAGCGTTACCGAATCTTCCGGCAAAAGCCCCATTGAAGAACCTTCCACCATTATATCTGATTTTTTAACAGAGAAAACGGTATCTTTATCTTCCTGTTCAAGGGCTATAAGCGCCGTCATTATCTTCGTGGTGCTTGCCATCGGAAGAGGTTCGTCTTTATTGAGTTCAAAAAGCACTCTGCCGCTGTCTGCATCAATAAGCACAGCGCCTTTAGGCTCAGAAAAGCATTCCGTGCTCAAAGAAAAACAGATGAGCACGGCACATAAAATAGCCGCTGTTTTTTTCAAAAGTCATCACCAGCAAAAATTTATGCCGGAAGATGATTTTTTATTCTGTTATTCCTGAACAGGAGTTTCCTCAACAGATTCGATTACCGCAGGTTCCGCTGTTTCGACAGTTACGTTATCTGCAGTCTTCTTTTTGCTGATAAGATTAGAAAAAGTATCGATTGCGTCCGGAACCATGTTTGCAACGCGTTCCACAACGTTATTTTTGTCAGCAAGCTGGATAAGGCGTACACTTTCGCCTTTAAGTACAAGAAATGCCACAGGCTGGATGGTAACGCCGCCGCCGGTTCCGCCGGCAAACATTTCTTTCGGGCTTGCGGAAGGAAAATCACTTCCGCCGCATCCGAAACCGATGCTTACCTTTGAAACGGGAATGATGGTTGTTCCGTCCGGAGTTGTAATCGGAGCCCCGATTATTGAATTGGAATCGACCATTCCTTTTACTTTTTCAAGTGAGATATTGATCATACCATCAAGTTTTTCGCTCATGCTCAAGCACTCTCCTTCTGCATTATGTCATTCTGCGTTTTTACTGGTTGTTTTTTAATTTTGCTTTGGTTGCGCAACGGTTTGTTTTTGAGTTCTTTAAGAAAAACAAATGCGATCCTCAAAGCACCGATTATTACTATCAGCGGGTTGAATTCAATATCCGCCCCGCCATATATTTCGTCTTTTTCGCAAATATAATCCGGAAAACAACGGATTTCCGCTTTTTCGATCCTTGTAAGATTTCTGAAAAATCCAAGCGTACCGGAAATCCAGGCGCAGGCTCTTCCGTATTTTATTCCGCAAGCCGCCGCATCTTCGGCACCGACTTTCCAATAAAATGTAACTTTATGGAACCTGAAGTTCCTCAGAATCATTCTTGCGCCGGGGCCGTATTTTTTTATGTATTCTACGACTGTATCGATTATTTCCTCGATCGTCATTTTCCGTTTTTCTTTTTGTTCTTCCGGATTTTTTTCAGTTTTCTGTTTTGTTTTTTCGGGCTTTTTTTCCTCTTCTTTCTTTTCTTTTTCCGGGAGAACCGTATATTTAAAGAACAAGAGGAATTTTATCTTAAGTGTAAAATTGTCCCTGTAAAAGGCTTCCGCATGAACGGGTATCATAAGAACAAGGAGAATAAAAACTATAACTCCGAAAAAAACGATCAATCCCGTCAATGTTTCCGCCTCCTTTTTATAATTTTATTTTAAAATTATTCTTCAATATCAAAAAGCGACTGCTGATCTTCAAGTTCAGCAGAAGGCATTTTCTCCTCGGTTTCCGCTTCGTCCGCTATGGGAGGCATATCCTCGAGAGATTCCAGACCGAAGGAACGGAGGAAAAGCGCGGTTGTACGGTATGCAATGGGCTTTCCGGGAAGATCGAGCCTTCCTGCTTCTTCGATAAGTCCTTTTTCAACAAGTGTTGAAATTACGCCGGAGGAATCAACTCCCCTTACCTGTTCCGCAAAAGCTCTTGTAACCGGCTGGTTATATGCGATTATCGCAAGGACTTCGAGAGCCGCCTGGGAAAGCGGTGCATTTCGTTTTATTTCAAAAGCTCCGCGAATATACGGTTCGAACTCAGCTTTTGTGCAAAGCTGCCACTGGGTATCAAGGCGGCGAACCTCGACAGAACTTTCAAATTTTTCATATTTTGTTTTTAAACTTTCGAGAACCGCAACCGCTGCGTCCTCATCAACTTCCATAGCCTGAGCAACAGTTTTTTGCTCAACAGGTTCTCCGCCCGCAAAAAGAATTGCTTCGGCTATTTTTTCATATTGTTCCAGCTGCAGTTTCGTCACCTTCCTTCAACTTTTTTCGTTTTGTTTCGCGGTTCAGTTCAACGATATTATCGTCATCAATACTTATTCTTCCTTTTTTGACAAGTTCCAGAACCGCAAGGAACATTGCCACGCTTTCGCTTCTTCCTGAACCGGCAAAGAGTTCGTTCCATTTAAGCTTTGTGCGCCTGTAAAGGCGTTTTAAAAGGATTATCGCTCTCGAGGGTACGGATATCAGCTTTTTATGTACAACGCCGCTGAAAGCCTCCACAGGCGGCGGAAGCTTGCGTTGTTTTCTGCCAAGGGCAGAAAGGTATGCCTTAAGAATATCCTCCGGATGATGTACCCTTGTATAAGTGTTATCCGCTTCAACCGGCATCGGTTTTCTTGAGAAAACACTGTTACCGCAAAATTTTGTTTTGAGTTCTGCGGCAATTCTTTTGCATGCCTGATATTCAATAAGTTCTCCCTGGAGTTCCTGACGGAGTTTTTCTCCCTCGTCATCATATTTGGGAAGAAGCATTGCGGTTTTTATATAAACAAGCCTTGCTGCCATTTCAAGAAATTCCGCAGCGCCGTCAAGATCTTCGATATTTTCAATATCCTTTATCGTTTCGGTATATTGCTCCAAAAGTTCCGAAATGTTGATGTCACAGATATTAAGTTTATGCTTCTGTATCAGGAACAGCAACAGATCAAGAGGACCTTCAAACGCATCGAGTTTGTAATTTATTTTTTCGCTCAAAATTCTATCTCCAAACACTCAAATTAAAATCAAAAAAAGATTACCGTAAACCAATCTATCGGTCTTGTGATAAAATCAAGAATTCCCGTAACAGCGTTGCTTACAAAGCTGATCGGGCCATCAAGAATTCCCATCCAGAGAACCGCAAGAAGAACGAAAAAGATTATATTTTCGTACTGCATTATTTTAAAATATATACGCTGCGGAAGAAAATAGGTTGCGATTCTTGAACCGTCAAGAGGCGGAATCGGAAGAAGGTTAAAAACACCAAGAGTTATATTTATCGAAATCATATAAAGAAGGAATGTCTGTACGGTTGAAAGAAACGCGCCGGAAATTCCCATATAAGCAGGAACATAACTGAATTTATAAAGGATCATGGCAATAAGGGCAAGTCCGATATTTGAAAGCGGACCCGCAAGAGAAGAAAGCATCATGCCTTTTTTGGGATTATCAAAATTAAGAGGGTTTATCGGAACAGGTCTTGCCCAGCCGAAACCGAAAAGAATAATCGCGATCGTTCCGATCGGATCAAGATGCATCAAAGGATTCAGGGAAAGTCTTCCCTGTCTTTTTGCGGTCCAATCCCCCATTCGATATGCTGCATATCCGTGGGCGCATTCATGTATCGGAAGCGCGATAAGCGCAACAATAAGTCTTATTATGAGAAGATACAAAGCAGATTGTAATCCGCCGGAAAGAAGTGATGACATTTGTTTCTCCTTAAAAATAAATATAATTACTTAAATATATATTATATAGGAAAACTTTGTTTATTACAAGGGTGAAAAAAGGCTGATTTTGTCTTCAGAAGGTAAATTTTTTGTTAAATAAAAGTAAACTTTATAAAATTATAAAAATTTCAAAAATATTTGGAAAAAATGCCGATAAATACTTGCTTTTTTCGTGAATGTTTGATATAATACGAACGTTGACTTTCTGAAAGAACAAAGGAGGTGCCACTATGGCCAAATGTGATTTCTGCGGAAAAGGTGTTAGCTTTGGTATCAAAGTATCCCACTCCCACAGACGTTCCAACAGAACCTGGAAAGCTAACGTTCGTCGCGTAAAAGCTCTTGTTGATGGCAAACCTTGCCACGTAAATGC
>JAZTXW010000069.1:0-4191 GCA_045636625.1 Oscillospiraceae bacterium | reverse complement strand
GTCGACCGAGCTCGGAAAATATCTTGACGACGACCTTATCCGTTCTTATTACGGCGACGCGGCTTCCGTGCCCGATTTCGAAAACGTTGATTCCTATGCTGTCTATATTGATGAATCAAAACCGCTTGATCCCTGTGAGTTCGGTATCTTCAAGCTCAAGGACGCATCAAAGGCGGACGAATTTATGATTTATCTCAAGGCGCGTATCGACCTTAAGATCGAAAACGCAAAAGCATATCCCACAATGGATACCGAGGCGCTCGAGACCGCAAAATTCACGAAAAAGGACAACTACGTCTGGTATTGCGCCGTAAAAGGCGGAAATGATGAAATAAACAAAAATCTCGAAGGGAAGTTTAATTAAAAATGGTAAAACATATCGTTATGTTCAAATTCCTCGAAAACGCTGAGGGCAGAACGAAAAAAGAAAATCTTGAGATCGCGGCAAATATGCTCAAAGACCTTCAGGGCAAGATTCCGACGCTTGTTGCATCAGAGGTTCGCTTCAACGACGAAAACGCGGCAAAAAGCAACTATGATATGATTCTCCTCGCCGATTATAACGACTGGGAGGGGCTTAACGAATATATCGAATATGAGTGCGCAATTTGCAAAAAGCATTATACCGAAGAAACGGAAACCGAAGAACCGGAAGAACACGAACACGAATATTACGAAGCAGAGGTTGTTGAACCAACTGAAACCGAGGACGGATATATAATTTTCGAATGTGAATGCGGAGATTATTACGAAGAAATTCTTCCCGCAACAGGAACCGGTGAAGATGATGAAGAAACAGAGGAAGGAAGCGAAGAACCATGAAAATTATCGCGTTTATTCTTGCTTTTTTAATGTTGTTTTCCGGCTGTGCAAATGAAAAACCGGAAGAAACAATCCTTGATGTGGCGGACAATACCGCAATCGGCCAGAAAAATCTCTTCGGCGTTAAGGAAAACAAAAAGCTCCTTTCCGGAAACGAAGATTTTTCTGCCGGAACGGCAATCTGCGATTGGACCGCAATCGCCTATAAAGAATTCGGAATCGAGGACGATTTTGAAGGATATCTCGAAGCTCTCGAAACCTACGTTACGGAAAAATATGCCGCAGAAGGAAAACTCGATTCCACCAAGGCAACCGAATGGCACAGAGTTATTCTTACCGCAACGGCCCTTGGTGCGGATGCCACAGCATTTGGAAATTACCCGGACGGAACAAAAATCAATCTTGTTGCGGACGGAATTTATAATTACATAAACGAAGACCTTGCGAACCAGGGCATAAACGGCTTTATCTATGCTCTGCTTGCTCTTGATTGCGGAAATTATGAAATCCCGGAAGGCGCAAAATATACAAGAGAAAGCATGGTTTCTTCCCTTATCGCAGAGCAGCATGAGGACGGTTCCTTCGGTTTTGGCGACCGTTCGGATATTGATATGACCGGAATGGCGCTTCATGCCCTTGCACCATATTCCGATGATCCGGAAGTAAAAGTGGTTATAAGTAAGGGAATAGGATTCCTTTCTTCGGCGCAAAACGGTGACGGAACTTTTGATGGAATGGGCGGAAAAACTTCCGAAAGCGCAAGCCAGGTTATAATTGCCCTTTGCGCAAACGGAATCGACCCGAGAACGGATGAAAGATTTATCAAACACAAAACTTCCGTTTATGATGCGCTTTTTGATTTTCGCCAGAAGGACAAAACTTTTTCCCACACCATTGATGCAGGAAAAGGCGATGCCCTTGCAACAAACCAGGCCATGATGGCTTTTATGGCGCTTATAAATTTTGAAAACGGAAAAAGCGGCGCATTTATTTTTACAGACTGATGCGGAGGATTTAAAAAAATGAACGAACAGCTCGAAAAAATTCAAAGCGAAATAAAAAAGGTAATCATCGGCAAAGATGACGTTATTAAAAAGGTTCTTATGGCAATTCTTGCCCAGGGACATGTTCTTATGGAGGATGTTCCCGGTGTTGGAAAAACCACCATGGCAATGGCATTTTCAAAAGTGCTTGGCCTTGAAAACAAAAGGGTGCAGTTCACTTCCGATACAATGCCTTCGGATATCATCGGCTTTTCGGTTTATGAAAGGGAACAGGCGAAACTCAGCTATAAACCCGGCGCGGTTATGACAAACCTTCTTCTTGCGGACGAAATCAACCGAACTTCAAGCAAGACCCAATCCGCACTTCTTGAAGCAATGGAAGAACGAAGAGTTACCGTTGACGGAATAAGCCATGAACTTCCGAAGCCTTTCATCGTTCTTGCAACCCAGAATACCGCAGGTTCCGCCGGAACCCAGATGCTTCCTTCCTCCCAGCTGGACCGTTTTATTATAAGAACAAGCATGGGTTACCCGGACATTAAAAGCCAGATCGAAATTATGAAAGACCGCCACCACGAAAACCCGCTTGATAAAATCGTTGCGGTGACGGATAAAAATACCCTTAATGAACTTATAACCGAAGCGCAGAACATTTTTGTTGCGGATGCGGTCTATGCCTATGCTTCCGAACTTGTTGAAGAAACAAGGCATAACCAGTATATCCAGCTTGGCATAAGCCCTCGCGGTGCGCTTGCTCTTTGCCGTGCGGCAAAGGCTTTTGCGTTCCTTGAAGGCAGGGATTACGTTATCCCGAACGACATTGAGGCGGTTTTCTCTGACGTTTGCGCACACAGAATTTTGCTTGAATCAAAGGCAAGACTGCACGAACTTTCTGCGGAAGAAATACTTTCCGAAATCACCAAAAAGGTAAAAAAACCGGAAATCACGGAGTTTAAAATAAAATGAAAAAAGAAATTATAAAGCCGCTTTTGATTTTTGCGGTTTTTGAAATTGCGTTCTTTTTAGTTTTTGTTTTGCAAAATTCTGCCTTTGCTCTTTTCGTTACCCTCTTTTCTTTTTTTCTTGCAGCGGCAAGCTTTGGAACTGCCTTTGCGGTAAAAAACAAAATTTCCGCAAAGGCGGTTTTGCCGCCCACTGCGGAAAAAGGCAGAGAAATTACCGGAAAAATCGTTTTGGAAAACAAATCCGTTTTCCCGGTTTTTAAGTCGATTTGCAAAATTTCGGTAAAAAATAACCTTACCGGAGAAGCAAATGAAATGGTAATATCCCTTTCCGTTCCTCCGAAAAGCAAAGCGGAAGCGGAATTTTTGCTCTCTTCGGAATATTGCGGATACATAACCGCAAAGGCAGAGCGGGTTTATCTTACTGATATTTTTGGATTTTTGCCGCTGGAAGTGAAAAACTTCGGTTCCAAAAAAGGCAAAATGACCGTTTTGCCGGAAACATTTGCGCCGGTTATTGTTTTTAATAAAGTTTTGCCCGTTCCGGAAGACAGCGAAAGCTATTCCCCGGATAAAAAGGGAAACGATTATTCTGAAACTTTCCAGATCCGCGAGTACGCTCCCGGCGACAGCATAAAGCAGATCCATTGGAAGCTTTCTGAAAAGCTTGATAAAACCATTGTAAGGGACGCAAGCCTTCCCATCGCAAAAAACATCATGCTCTTTTGGGATAAATCCGGTGATTCGACCCCTTCGGAAACGGATTCCATGGCGGAGGTTTCTTCTTCTGTGGCGCAAAGCCTTCTTAAAAACGGATATGAATTTGCCATTGGCTGGAACAGCAAAAACAGAATCGAAACCGCACAGATAAAAACCGAGGACGACCTTTTGGAAGCGATTCCGAAGATGATAAAGTTCGGTACGGAAAAAGCGGAAGAGGATTTTTATGAATCCTTTGAACATTTCGGGAAAATCATCTGCATAGCAAAAGAACCGCCGAAGGAACTTTTTGAAAGAACCGGCGCAAGCCTTATTATTTGCGATAAAACCGCCGCCGGAAGCGGAATTATCCCCTTCGGCGATAAAACATATACCGAAGATCTTGAATTTTTGGAGCTTTGATATGAAAAAAGAAAATTCATTAAAAATAAATCCCGCGGAAAAGAAAAATTTGAGCATCGTTGAACTTTTGCCAAAGGCTTTGGCTGTTTTTACCGCCGCTTTTGGCTTTTCTGCAATGCTTTCCGGTTCTTTCGGTTTTGTGAAAACATCGCTGTTTTTCGGAACTGTAACAGGCTTTTTGGCGGCGGCATGCGTCTTTCTGCAGCAGAAGAAATTCGGAAAGTATATTCCGTTTGCGTTTTCCGGCATAAGCCTTTTAGCGGTGCTCGTTTTTTCGGAAC
>JAZTXW010000068.1:0-8045 GCA_045636625.1 Oscillospiraceae bacterium | reverse complement strand
AAGTATTCCAGAAAGGTTCCATCGTTATCTGGAAATGCGCAAACTGCGGCCACATCCATGTTGGTGAATCCGCTCCCGTTGTATGCCCTGTATGTGCACATCCTCAGGCATATTTCGAAATCCAGGCTAAAAACTACTAATAATAGTTTGAATTAAAAAAGCCCGGCGCATGCCGGGCTTTTTCTTTTGTCAAAACAGCAGATAAATATAACAAAAAACGCACTTTTTCAAGTGCGTTTTTTTAATGTGATTTATGTCCCACAATATAATCGGACCAGATTTCGTACGTGGTTTTTTCAAAACGAATTCCGTTGGTTGTATATTCTTCGGGAAGCTGACCTTCTTTGTTTAAAAACTCTCCGGTCATATCAAGGATCCAGAAACTGTTTTTTTCGGCAAGAGCAAATATATATTCGTTTATTTTGTTTATATTTTCGTTAGTTACTGTGTAGCTTCGTTTTGCCGCCTTTTCGTCATTTATCGGGAGTACCGGCTGTATATATATATGGGCTTCCGGATGTGCCGCGGCAATCTGTTCGGCAAAAACGGTGTATTTTTTTACAAAAGTCGGAACATCCATCCAGGATATGCTTTCTGCGGAAATCATAATATATACCGCTTCGATATTTTCAAAAGTTTTCACGTAATCCGCAAGAGTAAGATATTCCGTTTCGGTCTTTATGACTTTTTTTGTGAGCATCGTATTCATGTCAAGACCGGTAACATAAGCATACTGCGTATGTTCAAAGAATCCGAGGTTTTCCGCCTGGGAAACAAAATAATCTCCGACAAAAAGCGACGTTCTGAAATCATAAAATCCCGCTGCTTCGCTTTTCGGAACAATTCCGCCGCGAATTTCAGGTTCTTCTTCGGGTTCTTCGTAAAAAACTTCGCTGTTTTCAGGTTCCTCTTTTCCTACTATGATGATATTGTCTTTCTCATCTTCTTTTTCTGTTTCGGTAACATCAATTTCCGGTTCAGCTTCCTCTTCCTGTGTAAGGAAGTCGTTTATGAGCCTTGCAAAATCCAGAAACGCATTCGGAAGACTGTAATCCATTTCGGTTCCTTCCGGATATTTCGTATCCTCATATTGCTGCCAGCCGTATGCGATAAGACCGGCTGAAACGGCTATTGCCGCAAAAAGTGCAGAAAGGCGGATAAGCTTTCCGTATTTTTTTGTGCGCACAACAGAGTTTTTCTTTTTCAGCAAGAAGGCTTTTCCTCCTTTCGACATTATATTTCAAGATATAATAACATGAAATCATCCGTTCTGTCTACTCAAAATTAATAAATTTTTTAAAAACAGTTTGGTAAAAATGTTCTTGACTGAATGCTTTGCATAATATATAATATTACAGTCAATTAAATATAATTCGCTAGTGTAGCACAGTCGGTAGTGCAGCTGATTCGTAATCAGCAGGTCGCGTGTTCGAGTCACGTCACTAGCTCCATAAAAAATCCCCGAAAACGTTGTCTTCGGGGATTTTTTATTTTATCAGTAAGTTTATAATCCAAATTCTTTTTTATAAATCCAAAAATATTTAAATTTATTTTCAACCGTGCTATAATCTGTTACATAATCTGTCGAAAGGTGTAAAAAAATGCAAAAAGAAAAAGTTCATATTTTCAGCAAATCAAAATTCTCCGAAATTATTTCGGTTTTATATATTCCGTTTACGGTAATTTTTCTTGAAATTGCTCTGATGCTTAAATGCCATACCGATATATTAAATTTTTCAGTCCCGGTAATCCTTTTTTCTCTTTCATCCGGGCTTCTTATTGATTTTATTTTATTTTTAATTAAAAACGATTCCGTCCGCAAAGCAGCTGCTTCCGTAATCATCTTTTTACTTTGCCTTTATTTTACTGTCGAGGCTTTTGTAAACGGAAGTTATCATGTTTTCATGACCGTTGATTCTATCGCCCAGGGCACAGGCGGCGTTCTTACAGATTTTTCCGATGCGTTTTTTCAGGCAATAACCGGAGGATTTTTTGCAATTCTCGCGATGTTTTTTCCTTTCATTGTTTTCATCGTTCTCGTTTGCAGAAAATTCGACTTTTCAATTCCTTATAAAAACAAGAACGCTGTAATTACGGTAATGCTTGCACTCTTTTTGTTTTTTTCCGTTGCCGGAGCGAAAACTGTTCGCAGTGACAGCACAATGCTCGGAATCTATCAGAATGCATACAACTTTGATAACGCCGTAAAATCGTTCGGACTTGTTACGGGAACCAGACTTGATTATCAATACCAACTTTTCGGCAACTCTTCTGACGATGATTTTGTTATCGAACAGCCTGAAACCCAGGAAAATCCCGTTCTTCCGGAAGAATCTTACGAAAATGAAAGCGAAGAAGAGAACCCTTCGGAAAAAGAATTCGGATATAATATCCTTAATATTGATTTTGATACTATAATTTCTGAAACTACCGATACTTCCCTTCTCAACGTTCACGAATATGTTTCAAGCCTTTCAGGAACAAAACAGAATGAATATACCGGTCTTTTCAAAAATAAAAACCTTATTCTTATTGCGGCAGAGTCCTTTGCAAAAGAACTCATTGATCCTGAACTTACTCCCACCCTTTACCGTCTTTATGAAAACGGATTCACTTTCAGCGATTATTATCAGCCGACATGGGGCGGAAGCACTTCCACCGGTGAATTTTCGATTTTTTCCGGAATCATCCCAACTTCCGGCGTTGGAAGCATGCTTAAACTCACCGAAGGAAACACCGACTTTACCATTGGAAACAAACTTATGGCAGAAGGATATTTTTCCGCTTCATATCATAACGGAACCTATGATTATTACAGCCGTAATCTTACCCATATAAAACTCGGTTACGAAACTTTTGAAGCTTTTGGCAGCGGATTGGAAAACAAGATGAGTGATCTTTACTGGCCCGCAAGCGATCTTGAACTTTTCGCGGGCACTGTTTCCGATTACATAAACAATGAACCTTTTTCCGTATATTATATGACCGTGAGCGGACACGGATTTTACACCGGTTTTAATCATGCGATGGCTTCACGAAACAGAGAAGCCGTTGAACATCTTGACTATTCCACCACCGTTCAGTCGTATATTGCAGCAAATCTTGAACTTGAACATGCGCTTTCGTTCCTTGTTTCGGAACTTGAAAAAGCAGGGATTGCCGACGATACAGTTATTGTACTTACTTCCGACCATTACCCCTATGCTCTCGAAAAAGGTGAAAGCTGGGGCAATGACGAAGACTATCTTTCCGAACTTTACGGCTTTGCATATACAAACAATGCAGAACGTGATCACAACGCGCTTATAATCTGGTCCGGTTGTCTTGAAAATGAATATGCACCTATGGCGGTTGATATCAGCGAGCCCGTATATTCTCTTGATATTCTTCCAACCCTCTGCAACCTTTTCGGCGTTCCTTATGATTCAAGGCTTTTGGTTGGCCGCGACGTTTTTTCCGATGCGGAAGTGCTTGTTGTCTGGCCGGATTACAACTGGAAAACAAAATTCGGATATTATAATTACACAACCAGAAAATTCATTCCCGCTGATAATGATGTTTCCGTTGACGAAAACTATATTGAATACGTAAATAATATTGTAAAAAACAAAATTTCCTATTCAAAAGCTGTTCTTAACTACGATTATTTTGGAATAATCAATAATTTTGAATAATTTTTGAAAAAAATAAAAATAATGCTTGCATTTTGTTTCCGCCTGTGCTATAATAACCCTTGCTGACGTAACAGCATCTGGGTGTGGCGCAGTTGGTAGCGCGCTACCTTGGGGTGGTACAGGCCGTGGGTTCAAGTCCCGTCACTCAGACCAAAATCCCGCAGTCGAAAGACTGCGGGATTTTTTTATGCTTTTTTAAGGCTTTACAGCCGTTTTTATCTATGATAATATGTTTTTATAAAATTATTTTCGGAGGCTTTATGAAAAAGGAATTATTTGCCGATTTATATACCACCGAAGGCGAAAACCTTCCCGAAATTCCTTGGAACAACTATCCCCGCCCGCAGATGAAAAGGGATTCTTTTTTCTGTCTTAACGGAGAATGGGATTTTTGTACCACCGGAACAAGTGTAATTCCCGGATTTTTCGGAGAAAAAATAAAAGTACCGTTCCCTCCCCAATCGCTTCTTTCGGGAATCCACCGCGAAATCCCCGAAAAAAATTATCTGTTTTATAAAAAAGTTTTCATGCTTCCGGAAAATTTCAACCGCGGAAGGATAATTCTCCATTTCGGAGCTGTTGATCAATATGCCGAAATTTGGCTCAACGGAAGAATAATCGGCGAACATCGCGGCGGTTACGAGCATTTTTCCTTTGATATCACTTCCGTGCTCAAAAAAGAAAATGTGCTTATCGTAAAAGCAAAGGACGAAATGAGTTCATTTATTCTTCCTTACGGAAAACAAAGTGCCAACCGCGGCGGAATGTGGTACACCCCCGTTTCCGGAATCTGGCAGACGGTCTGGATCGAAAGTGTTCCGGAAGAATACATTACCGGAATCGATATAAAAACCGGAACAGACTTTACCGAGATCTCCGTTTTCGGCGTTTCTGAAGGAAATGTCACCGTAAAAACCCCAGAAGGAGAAATTTCCCGGGAAATTTCCGGCGGAAAAGCTGAAATTCATTTCGATCTTCCGAGAATGTGGTCCCCTGAAGATCCTTATCTCTATGAATGTGAAATCACCGCCGGAGATGACAAAATCAATACATATTTTGCCTTGCGCACCCTTACAACCGAAAACATAAACGGAGTGCCGAGACTTTGCCTTAACGGAAAGCCCTATTTCTTCCACGGACTTCTTGACCAGGGTTACTGGAGCGACGGAATTTTCACCCCCGCTTCCCCTTCCTGTTTCGAAAATGACATTCTTGCGGCAAAATCCCTTGGATTCAACACCCTTCGCAAACACATAAAAATTGAGCCGGAGCAGTTTTATTACGACTGTGACCGTCTTGGAATGATTGTCTTTCAGGATATGGTAAACAACGGCGATTACAGTTTTTTCCGTGATACCGCACTTCCTACCGCCGGTTTCAAACGCAGAAACGACAAAAGGCTCCACCGCTGCAGAAAGACACGAGCAGCTTTTCTTGAAGCAATGGAGCAGACAGTTGCTCAACTTAAAAATCACCCCTGCATCTGCTACTGGACGATTTTCAACGAAGGCTGGGGTCAGTTTGAAAGTACAAAGGCTTACCGCAAAATGAAGGAGCTTGATGACAGCAGATTTATCGGTTCATATTCCGGCTGGTTCAAAGGCGGCGAAAGCGATGTTTACAGCGAGCACTGCTATTTCAAACAGTTCAAGCCGAAGAAAACCGAAAAGCCCCTTGTTCTTACCGAATTCGGCGGATTTGCTTTTGCTCCAGAAGGCCACCGCTTCAACGTTGGAAATGAATACGGATATAAAAAATTCAAAAGCCGGGAAGAACTTGTTTCCGCCGTTACGGAACTTTATGAAAGGGATATAATTCCGGCGGTTGAAAAAGGACTTTGCGCCGCAATTTACACCCAGGTTTCGGACGTTGAGGACGAAACAAACGGAATTTTAAGCTATGACAGAAAGGTGCTTAAAATCATGCCTGAGGAATTCTTAAGCATTTCGGAAAAGATTTTTGAGGAAATAAAAAACGCAGGTCTTTGACCTGCGTTTTTGTGTTATAAACGGTATATCAGGCATATTGCGACCGATGCGGTCAGGCTCTTGACTGGAAGAAATACGGAAGATAGATAGAAAAAATCGGAATACAACAAATAAAAAAGGAGCTGTCATTAAAACGATGACGGCTCCTGCTAATTTTATAACTTTTCTTGGTGGCTCCGTTTTCAGAAACGGTTGAAAGACGATTCAGGTTATCGTAACTGTAATTAATATTATGAACCGTTTCGCCGCCTTTTTCAAGTGTGAATCCTGTACGATTTCCGGCAAGGTTATGTATATGTTTTACAATAACTTGCGGTTATGGAAGGAAAAAGCCCCTCTTTCGAGGGGCTTCATTGTTATAAAAGAGTTATAGGATCAAACCTAATGCGAATTTTATTTTCTTTGAATACTTTTCTGACTTTTGCGCTTACTATAATTTCTTGAGTATCCCAGTTATCGACGTACTCTTTGGCTAAATTGAAATCCAAAGCATTTTGAAGTTTTTCTCTTTCGTAGCGTATTTCAGAACGGAGATAGGTTGTACAATGGCCACATGTTTTGCAACAATATTCTTCTTGATATTCGACCAACCACGTTTTCTCACTCATTGGAGGAAGAGTGTTTTCAAAATTCACAGCATAGAAATCATCCATCTCTCGTCCTTTATAATCCTTTACTCTTTTTTCAAAAGTAACACCGGTAAGACTGTTAGCTTCAATAATTTCTTTTACTTCTTTTGAAACAACATAGTCAGGTAGAAGATAGCCAAAAGTACATTTTTTCATCAATTTTCTGTCAACGAAAATAGTCCCATTTGATTTACTTCCGACTCCGCATGAAGGACATCCTCCAATAAGCTCTGTCCCATAACATGATTCATCCGTACCTTCAAGCTCATTGGGACATTTAGGTATCATTTTAAAAAAATCCACGTCATTCTCTAACTCCTTTTTTGTGCAGTACACATCGGCAAATAACGTAGGTCTCAACCCATTTTCCTCCATAACTTCTATTGCTTCGTCAACTTGGGGAGAACATTCTTTCAAGGTAACTGTAAGCAATCCACCCTCAAATTTATATCTTTTCTCAAGTTCTTTATTAGGAATATATTCTTTAAATCTATCGTATATTTCCTGGCAAATTTTTTCTTCGCCAATTGCAACAATATTCACTATTTGTTCCATACATCGTACCCCAAACAATATTTATCTTCCATGCTTTTTGCTTTATCCGAATTCTTGTACAGATATTCTGCTAAATCATCCAAATAATCAGTCATTCCATTTTTACTATACACATCGACTATCATTTTCCATATAGCCCAAACCGGAGCATTTTGTGAATTAAACTGTGTTTTAGTATCGCCGCGATATCCTATTATTCCCCGCATTTCACTTGTTATTTTTCTATGAAAATCTTTGTCTATCGCAACACTCAAAATATCATTTACATTTTTATGGTCAATACCAAGAGCGTTAGCAAATCTTTTTTCAATAAGATGATGTACTTCAAGTCCTTTGCCGGAAACGATTTTTCTAAGTTCTTTATATGGCGCAACTATTGCTTGACCATTTAGTGTCGCCACTTTTGCTCCATCAATTATATTATCAGTAATTTTAACAGCTCTTGCAGTATCAGCAATGTTGTCAAATTTGTTGAATACTTTGATTCCTTTTGCGAGTTTTGCTGCATAAGAGCCGGGAACAACAGGAAGCGCTATTGCCACAATATCCCAAGCAAGATAGCCTGCATTTTCCCAAGATGGATCGTTATAAAAATCAGCCGCACTCCAACAAATACCAGCGACATCTAGGGCTGTTTCAAACCAATTACCGCTCGGGTCGCAGTACATAACCGGGTTGTTTGCGGAATAGGTGTAATAGTTAAGACTAAGCGGGTCAATTGCGTTTCCGGTAGGCAAAGACATTTCGGTATAACGAACACTGTCTTGAGAAGTAAACCTACCAACTACCGGGTCATAATATCTTGCTCTGAGGTAGTATGTTCCGGTTTCAGTATCGTAATACTCACCGCAACTTTAATATACTTCATGCACATGGATTTTTCAAGCAAAAACTCCCCTGCTTTTTGCAAAGCAAGGGAGTTTTTCGTTTTTATTTTTTTCCGCCAAGAACTTTTGCGTTTCTGAATCCGCCAAGGATCATAAGTGCGGAACCTGCGAAAGAGAATGCCGCAACAATAATACCGGTGGAGTTTCCTCCTGCGGTGGTATCGCCCTGCATCATAAGGATAACTGCGATTGCAACAACGCAGAATGCCTTGATAATCATACCTTTGCTTTTGCTTGGGTGGTTACGGTGGTTGATTCCGTCAACCGCAACAAGGAACGCAAGAGCAACCTGTGCGCAAAGAGAGAAAGTAT
>JAZTXW010000067.1:0-8493 GCA_045636625.1 Oscillospiraceae bacterium | reverse complement strand
ATTGCTCCGTCTGCGGCGAAGTTATCGTAGCACAGGAAATCGTTCCTGCACTCGGACACGACGAAGTAGTTGACGAAGCAGTAGCGCCTACCTGCACCGAAACCGGTCTTACCGAAGGCAAACATTGCTCTGTCTGCGGTGAAGTTATTGTTGCACAGGAAATCGTTCCGGCACTCGGACACAGCGAAGCAACCAAAGAAACCGAACGTGTTGAAGCAACCTGCACTGAAGACGGTTACTATGTAATCACCACTTACTGCTCTGTATGCTTCGAAGTTCTCGGTGAAGAAACTGTTGTAATTGACAAACTCGGCCATACCGAAGTTAAAGACGAAGCAGTAGCACCTACCTGTGATGAAACTGGTCTTACCGAAGGTTTCCACTGCTCTGTCTGCGGCGAAGTTCTTGTAGCACAGGAAATCGTTCCTGCACTCGGCCATACCGAAGGTGAAACCGTAATTGAAAACGAAGTTTCCGCAACCTGCAAAGCTGATGGTTCCTACGATGAAGTAGTTTACTGCACCGTCTGCGGTGAAGAACTCAGCAGAGTAACCGTAGTTATCGAAAAACTTCCTCATACCGAAGCAGTTGACGAAGCTGTAGAACCTACTTGTGATGAAACCGGTCTTACCGAAGGCAAACATTGCTCCGTCTGCGGCGAAGTTATCGTAGCACAGGAAATCGTTCCGGCACTCGGACACACTTATTCCGAAGCAGTAAGAGAAAACGAAACCGAACCCAACTGCACCGAAGAAGGTTCTTATGACGTTGTCGTTTACTGTTCCGTATGCGGAGATGAGCTTAGCAGAGAAACCGTAACCGTTCCCGCACTTGGTCACAAAGATGAAGATAACGACTTTATCTGTGATGTTTGCGGAGAAAACCTTTGCAGCGAGCATGAAGAGGAAGCAATTCCTGCAGTAGCACCTACCTGTACCGAAACCGGTCTTACCGAAGGTAAACAGTGCTCCGTCTGCGGTGAAGTTCTTGTAGCACAGGAAATCGTTCCGGCACTCGGACATGATTATAAATATGAAACCACCAAAGAGCCTACCTGCGAGGAAAAAGGTGAATTCAGAAAATACTGCGCAAACGGCTGCGGTGAAGAAGAATTCAGCGAGATTGAAGCTCTTGGCCATGAATGGGGCGAATGGGAAACCGTAAAAGAGCCTGACTATGTAGAAGAAGGCCTTGAGGAACGCATCTGCGTAAGAGATGAATCCCATGTTGAAACCAAAGCTATCGAAAAACTTGTTCCTTCTTATACTGAAGAAATTGAGACTGAAGACGGAAAAGTTTATGTTGTAGCATACCAGGAAGACACTATAATTATTCCTGAACAGCTCAGAGATAAATATCTTACCGTTGAAGCGGTTAAAGAAGCTCTTGTTGAAAACATTGAACTTGAAGGCGAAAAAATCAGCGTCGCGTTCAGAGAAGTAACCGTAGGTTATTTTGACGCGGAAGGCAACTTTGTTCCGGCGAACGAAGAATACTTTGCAAAATACGGAAAACTCAGAATTGTTCTTGAGTATCCGGAAGGCGCAGATAAAGACGATAACTTTGAAGTTCATCACCTTAAAGATGACGGCACCATCGAAAACTGCGAAATCATTGAAAGAACCGATAAGGGACTTGTAGTTGAAGTTGAAAGCCTTTCTCCTTTCGCAATAGCATATACCGAAAAGGTTGAAGAGGAAGAAGAGGAAGAAGACAATAAACCCACTTGGAAAGACTTTATTGATTGGCTTGATGGCAACAAACATCCTTCCGATGATGGTCCTTCCTTCGAATATGTAGGAAGCGATTCTGAAGAAGATGAATCCAACCCCAATACCGGTGCTCCGGTTTTCAATATGACTTTTGCAGGCGTAGTTGTCCTTGCGGCAGCAGCATTCGCAATCGGCAAAAAACGTTGAACCTGAATAGATCATAAAACCTGCAAACCTGCTCCTTTGGGGCAGGTTTGCCTATTATTACAAGAAAATCAGGTGATTTAATTGAAAAAAATTATTTCTGTTCTTTTGAGCATCATGCTTCTTCTTGAATTCCCGGTTTTGAGCATCGCAAAACCTGCGGAAAAAATTGAAGATTCTTTCGTTCAGGTAAACCCTCTTTATGCGGATATCATATCTGAAGAGGACGTTGAAAAAGAAGTTTTCGGGAAAAAGGAACAAACGTCTCTTTTTGCCGGAACACCGGTTTATGTTGAAACAATAGAAGAAGCCGCGGAAATTTTAAGACCGCAGCTTATCGCAAGAAAAGGAACGGCAGTAGTATATTTCAGGGCGCCTGCATATAATGAGCAGGATGTTAAAGCGGTTTTTGAGAAAGCTACTGAACATACCGGAAACCCTGTCGAAGGAGATTCCCTAAGATGGGTCCATGGAGGATATGACGCAAGTATCAATGGATATAATTACGGTACTTATGTTGAACTTGCTTTTAATTATAATATGACTTATTATACAACCGCATCGCAGGAAGCTGAGCTTGATGTCGAGGTTGACAGAATTCTTAACAGCCTTAATATAGACGGCAAGAACGATTATCTTAAAATAAAGGCAATTTATGACTATATCTGCGCAAACGTAACCTATGATTACGCAAACCTCAACAATAACAGCCATAAACTTAAATTTACCGCATACGCGGCGGCGCTCAACAAAACTGCGGTTTGCCAGGGTTATGCGCTTTTGTTCTACCGCCTTGCTCTTGAAGAGGGTATCGACACAAGGCTTATCGCGGGTCTTGGCGGCGGCGAAAGCCATGGCTGGAATATCGTAAAACTCGGAGATTATTATTACAACCTCGATTCCACCTGGGACGCTGGAATGAGTGAATACGATTTCTTCCTTCTCAACGAAAGCAACTTTGTAAACCATGTGAGAGATTACGAATATAGAACTTCCGCGTTCCATGCTCAATATCCCATGAGCGCCACCGACTATGTTTATAACGGAAGCATTGACGACGTAACCGGAGGAAGCAATATCGTAGCATCCGGTTATTGCGGCGGCGAAGGTGACGGAACGAATCTTGAGTGGGAACTTGATAAGGATGGTGTGCTCACCATTTCCGGCGAAGGTGAAATGGCAGATTATTGGGAAGCAACTCCTCAGTGGATGGAATATGCCGATAGCATGAAATCGCTTGTGATAGAAGAAGGCGTAACGACCGTAGGAAATTCTGCTTTCAGGTATTGTTCCGGCTTTACCGGAAATCTTGTAATTCCCGACAGTGTTGAAACTATAGGTGAATTTGCTTTTGCAGACTGTACCGGATTCGATGGAAATCTTGTAATCGGAAATAACGTAACGGATATCGGAAGAGAAGCTTTTGCGAGATGCAATGGGTTTAGAGGAACTCTTACTCTTGGTTTAAGAGTCGAATCTATAGGAAGTCACGCTTTCACGGGATGTGACGGTTTTACCGAAGACCTTGTAATCCCCAACAGCGTTAAAACAATAGGAAATTACGCTTTCTGCGCATGTACCGGATTCAACGGAGACCTTATCATCGGAAATAGCGTAACGAGCATAGGAGGTTCTGCTTTCAGGTATTGCTCCGGCTTTACCGGAAATCTTGTAATTCCTGACAGTGTTGAAACTATAGGTGAATTTGCTTTTGCAGACTGTACCGGATTCGATGGAGACCTTGTAATCGGAAATAACGTAACGGATATCGGAAGAGAAGCCTTTGCGAGATGCACTGGGTTTAAAGGAACTCTTACTCTTGGATTAAGAGTCGAATCCATAGGAAATAATGCTTTTACAGGATGCAACGGTTTTACCGGAGATATTGCAATTCCCAACAGCGTTAAAACAATAGGAAATTACGCTTTCTGCGCATGTACCGGATTTGATGGAAGTCTTTACATTGGAGTCAATGTTGAAACAATAGGCACCGATGCGTTCCTTAACTGTTACGGACTTAGCGGAAATGTGTTCCTTCATGAAAATATAAAAAATATCGGAGATAGCGCTTTCATAGGATGCGGGACCAATGACTATTATTTTAAAGGAAACGCACCTTTGGTAACGGCAACCGATTTTCAGGATCCTTCATTCGATACTTATTCCGATATCATCTGTTATCCTGCCGGTGACACCACCTGGGAAATAGTTGACGGAAAATGGAACGGATATAACGTAAAGAAATGGTATCCTGATGCATTTGCTTCCGGCTATTGCGGCGGCGAAGGTGACGGAACCAATCTTGAATGGATTCTTGATTCCGACGGGGTGCTCACAATCAGCGGTAATGGCATGATGGCGGGGTATACTGTAAACGGTGGTGTTACTACTGCTCCTTGGAGAAACTACGCAGCAAACATTAAATCACTTATAATCGAAGAAGGCATAACATACATAGGCGAAAGAGCTTTTTATGGCTGTTTTAATCTTAAAGGAAAAGTTACATTGCCTGATAGCGTGGAAAATATAGGTTATTATGCTTTTTCTGGTACGAATATCGAAAATATTACAGTGTCTGATGGAAATGATATTTATAAATCCATAGACGGAGTTGTTTATTCAAAAGACGGAAGAACTTTGTTTGTTTGTCCTGAAGGTAAAAAGGGAAATTTGGTGATTCCGGACGGAGTAACAAATATATATGGAGCCGCATTGGCGGAGTGTGACGGACTTACCGGTACTTTGATTATTCCGGACAGTGTAACAATTATAGGGGAATATGCTTTTTATAACTGTTCGGGATTCACCGGACTTGTTCTCGGAAAAAATCTGGAGAATATTCAAAGTTCTGCATTTGAAAACTGTTCCGGATTAACAGGAAATCTTATCTTCCCAAACAAAGTTGAATATATTGATAATGAAGCTTTTTTAGGTTGTTCCGGATTTGACGGAAAACTTGTTCTGGGTAATAATATTATCGGTATAGGTGGTTATGCTTTTAAAAACTGCACAGGTTTTACAGGTTCGGTCGTGTTTTCTAAAGATATTCGCACGATTGCTACAAATGCTTTTGATAACTGCGGAATCAACGATTATTATTTCAAAGGCGATGCAATAAACATATCTCCGGCGACTAATTTGAACTTTGTATTTAATGCAGAGGATACGATTTATTATCCTGACGGCAACTCTACATGGGAAATTGTTGACGGAAAATGGAAAGGTTATAATGCGGTAAAATGGTATCCCGATGATTTTATTGCAAGCGGTTATTGCGGCGGCGAAGGTGACGGAACTAATCTTGAATGGAAACTCACCGAAGACG
The DNA here is from genome assembly GCA_045636625.1 of Oscillospiraceae bacterium. GTDB lineage: Bacteria > Bacillota > Clostridia > Oscillospirales > Ruminococcaceae > UMGS1668. The sequence continues at coordinate 3,252 of JAZTXW010000067.1, read as the reverse complement.
GAATACTCACCATAAGCGGCGAAGGCGAAATGGCGGATTATAACAGACCGATAAACGAACTCGGCGGAGCGGGTGTTCCCGGTGCTGAAGAACCCGCGCCATGGATGGAATATGGCGAGCAGATAGAAAAAATTGTAATAAAAGAAGGAGTTACAAAAATAGGCGGATACGCTTTCTGGGGATTGTATCTCGGCGGAAATATCAATATACCTAATACGGTTAAAGAAATTGGAGCATGGTCTTTCTGTGGAAACAGTTTCAATGGAGATCTTGTCCTTCCTGAAGGACTTGAAACAGTTGGAAGCAATGCATTCCAGGGTGCCGGTGATTTTGATACAGCCTATATTCCTTCCACTTTAAAATTTATTTCCGGTTCTTCTTTCCGCTACTGCGATCTTGAAAACATAGTTATTGATGAAAGAAACCAGTATTTCTCATGTGTTGACGGAGTCCTTTTCAATAAAGATGTTACAGAAATCGTCTGTTTTCCTCAGGCAAGAACAGGCGAATATGTTCTTCCGGAAACTGTAAAAATTATTGGAAATGGATCTTTTGAAGCAACAGAACTTTACCAGATTATCGTTCCGGGAGATATTGAAGTTGTTGAAAAATCTGCTTTCCAGCAGCCTCCTAAAAAAATCATTTTCCTCGGAAGGGTAGGAAATATTAGCAACGGAGTTACCTATCAGTTTAGTGAAGAAGAAGCAACGGAGGTATATTTCCTTGGCGGTATGCCGGAAACAGTTGTTTCTGCCGATGACGATTGGAAGGCATTCGACGATTGGACGACAATTTATTATCTTGATGACGGAAGTTGGACGTTCGACGAAAATGGACTTTGGAACGGTTATGAAATAAATAAAATTGATGAAAATGTCGTTATTTCGGAAGGTTATTGCGGTGCAAACTATGATGGTACCCATATGGGATGGGTCCTTACCGGAGATGGTAAGCTTGATATCCGCGGCTCCGGAGAAATGGCAATTTTCAACTGGGACTATGTAGAACAAAAATGCAGTGCTCCTTGGTATGAATTCAGACACATTATAAAATCTGTTGAATTTGATGAGGGAATAATAAGCATCGGTGATTATGCTTTCTATGCATGTGGAAATATTTCCGGTGAACTTAATCTTCCGGAAGGAATTGAAGTTATCGGACAGCATGCGTTTGAATCTTCGGGATTTTCGGGTGAACTTGAACTTCCTCAGAATCTCAAATCTGTCGGAACCCATGCTTTCCAGTTTTGCAAATTTGAAGGGGACCTTGTCCTTCCGGAAAAGCTTGAAACAATCGGAATCTATGCTTTCTCAAATTGTGAATTTGAAAATGTTCAGATTCCCGCATCTGTAAATTTTATAGGCGGAGGAGCATTTTCCGGAACCAAAGGAAACATTAATGTAAGCGCAGATAACGTAAATTATTCTTCGATTGATGGCGTTGTATTTACAAAAAATAAAAAAACTCTTGTCTGTTTCCCGGGAGGAAGAACAGGAAGCTATATTGTTCCCGATTCAGTTGAAACGATCGGTCAGAGTGCGTTCTCTGTAGCTGAACTGAGCGAGATCATTCTTGGCAAAGATGTAAAAAACATAAACAGAATAGCTTTTGAATATTATTGCGGAAGTATCTTTATTTACAGTGCTATTGAAAATATCGGGGAAAATGCTTTTTGGCCTATGGAAGGAGAACTTGATGTTTTCTTTATGTCTGGGGAACCTTCAGGAGTAAGTAAAAAAGCTTTCAATAGTAAAAGTGGAACCATTAATCTTTATTACCTCAAAGGCACTGAAGATAAATGGACTTTTGACGAAAACGGCCTTTGGAACGGTTACACAGTTCATGAATGGGTCAATGAAAAAGACGCCTATCTTACAATTTCTTCCGGAATAGTTGCGGTTGGAAGAACAAGGAAGATTACAGTTGATCTCAGCGAAAATTCCAAAGCTGCGGCGATACAGTTCAGCCTTAAATATGATCCGAATGTTCTCGAGGTTGTTTCCTGCAACGCGGGTGAGCTTGTTAGCGGCGCAACTTTAAACTACGCGGAAGCTGGAACTATAGGTTTTGCGTGGGAAAGCATCAATGTCATAAGCGAGAGCGGAAGCCTTCTTGAAATTGAATTCAGAGTTAAAGATGATGCGGCTGTACAAAAAACCGCAATCGAAATCGACGACGAGGAAGAATTTATTTTCCGCCGTGCGGATAAATCGATTATAGAAATAGGAACCGAGGAAGGATTCCTTAATATAGTCGAGGTTATCTATGGCGATATTGACGGCGACGGAAAGATAAATGTTCTTGATGCCTATGAGGCAAGGCTTATCGCGGCAAAACTTGAAACCCCGACCGAGGAGCAGAAAATTGCCGGCGACGTTGACGGCGACGGAAAGATAACCGCTGTTGACGCAAACTATATAAGAAAATTTGCGGTAAAAATTATATCTGTTTTCCCTGTTGAAGCATAAGAATAAAGAATACTGCGGCCTTTGGCCGCAGTATTTTTTTGTGTTTTTATATTGCTTGATTTATCGCTTTAAAAGGTATATATTTATATTATATATAGGTATCTTTATCCGATTACTGAAGCAGGAGGCTTTGAAACGATGAAAAAGGCTATATCGTTATTTCTCAGTATTTTGATGGTGGTTTCACTTTTGCCGCTTAATGTTTGGGCGATGGAACTTTCCGAAATAGAAGAGGAAAAATTGATCATTGAGGAAATAGAACAGCAGGAGGAGTCTGCTTCCGAAGAAATTCCGGAGGAGATTCCGGAAGAGAACCCCGTTTTGGAAGAACAGGAGCAGGGTGGACTTGCTCTTGAGGAACTTCCTGAGGAAAATACTCAAAATGAGCACGAAGTTTTAAATGAAGAAACAGACGGTGCTCAAAACGAATATATCGAGGATGAATTCAGCGAAGAAGCCACAACTCTTGAAGCTTCTGTCGTTGCTTCCGGCGATTGCGGAGCAAGCGGAAGCAGCGTAAAATGGAGCTTTGATTCAAACGGCGTGCTCACTATTTCCGGCAGCGGAAAAATGAAAGACTTTTCTTCTTATTCAAACGTTCCATGGAAAGATTATATTGCGGAAATCAAAAGTATCAGCATAGGTTCCGGAATAACGTATATAGGAGATTATGCGTTCTATAAATTCACAGCGCTTGAAGGAAACGTAACAATTCCGAGCAGTGTTACCGAGATCGGTAATTACGCTTTTGAGTACTGCGAAATATCGAACGGAAAAGTGATAT
>JAZTXW010000066.1:0-2442 GCA_045636625.1 Oscillospiraceae bacterium | reverse complement strand
AAAAGGAGTGAATATCGATGTCCGGAACTAGAAAGCTCGGTCGTGCTACCGACTGCAGAAGAGCTATGCTCCGCGCGATGGTCACCTATCTGCTTGAAAACGGCAAGATTGAAACCACCGTCACTCGTGCAAAAGAAGTTCGCGCTATGGCTGAGAAGATGATCACTATTGGTAAAAATAGCGATCTTCATTCCAAACGTCAGGTTTTTGCTTTCGTAACCAAGGAAGCAGTTGCAAAGAAACTCTTTGACGAGATCGCACCTAAATACGCCGAAAGAAACGGCGGTTACACCAGAATCATCAAAATCGGTCCCCGCCGCGGTGACGCAGCAGAAATGGCCATCATTGAGCTTGTGTAATTAATAGAGCATAATTCTTAAAAAATGCCTCCGGAGAGATCCGGAGGTATTTTTTTGCTGAAAAACAAGATATGACAAAAAAATCGAAGGCTTGTCTGTATTATTGAATGCAGACAGGCTTTTTTTATTTGGAGGTGAAAAAGTTGCCGGTGGAAATTGATATTGATGAAAAAAGTGTTACCGCATACATTTCGGGGGAGATCGACCATCATAATGCCGCAAAACTTAGAAGTGATATTGATTTTGCAGTGGAAAGTGCTTACCCGGAAGTGCTTATTCTGGATTTTGGGCGTGTAACTTTTATGGATTCTTCGGGAATCGGACTTGTTTTGGGAAGATACCGGATTATGCAGGATATTTCCGGAAAAGTTGTTATAGAAAATGCTCCGAAAAACATCAGAAAGGTTTTTAAAATGGCAGGTATAGAAAAACTTATTTCTGAAAACGGGGAAAGGGGGAATTGAAGTGAAGCAGATAAACGAAATGAAACTTAATTTTGAAAGCAGATCATGCAACGAAGGCTTCGCCAGAAGCGCTGTGGCGACATTTGTTGCGATTCTTGATCCGACGGTAGAAGAACTTTCGGACATCAGAACGGCGGTTTCTGAGGCGGTTACGAACTGTATTGTGCACGGATACAAGGAAACTATCGGAACGGTTTACATACACATAAAAATATTCGAGGATGCGCGGGTGGCAATAAGTATAAAAGACAAAGGCTGCGGAATTTCTGACGTTAAAAAAGCGATGGAGCCTCTTTATACAAGCTGCGAAACCGGAGAAAGAGCAGGGCTTGGTTTTTCCATAATGGAATCATTTATGGATAAATTGCGGGTGCGCTCCAGACCGGGAAAAGGCACCTGTGTGACACTTGAAAAATCCATCGTGTCGAAAGGAAAGTAATATGTCAGTGGCAAAAATTGCTGACAGCCGGGCGGACAGAGAATTATTGATTGAGGAGAATCTTGGGCTTGTTCATTCCTGTGCACATCGTTTTACAGGAAGAGGAATAGAATATGAGGATTTATATCAAGCGGGCTGCATGGGGCTTGTAAAAGCCTTTGACGCCTTTGATACTGAAAGGGGAGTACGATTTTCAACTTATGCGGTGCCCGTCATCCTGGGGGAAATGCGAAGGCTTTTTCGGGATGGAGGAACAGTTAAAATCAGCAGGAGCCTTAAAGAACTTTCGGTAAGAACAACGAGGGAAAGAGAAAACTTTATACTGCGCAACGGAAAAGAACCTACAGTATCCGAACTTGCAGCGCTGCTTGAAGTCAGTGAGGAAAACGTTACCGAAGCGCTTTGTGCTGCAGCACCGGTGGTTTCTCTTACTATCGGAGAAGACGAGGGTGGCGGTCAATCGGATATTCCGGTGGAATCTCCGGAAGAACAGATTACGGAAAGGCTTTCGGTCATAAAGGCTGTTGCAGACCTTGATGAAAAGGACAGGAGAATCATAAAGCTTCGGTATTATGAAAATCAGACACAGACGCAGACGGCGAAGACGCTGGGGATGACTCAGGTTCAGGTTTCAAGGAGAGAGAAAAAGATCCTTGCGATGCTCAGAAACGAACTTGGATATTGAACAGAAATGAGCACGGAGCAAAGAAGATTATTTATGAAAAAGATTTCATTCCGGCAAGAGAGGCTTTTTGAGCACGGAATCAAAGTTAAAGTTGCTTTTGCCGGAATGGCTTATATTTTTTTATTTTTTGGAAATAATTTTCTTGCAGGTGCGCAGTTTTTATGCTATAATAAAGCACAGAAAAAATTACAAAAAAATTAAAAAAACTTCAAAAAAGTTTAAAAAAACTATTGACATTCTAAAGTATATGCGCTATAATAATAAAGCTGTTGAAAATAACATATGAGCCATTAGCTCAGCTGGCAGAGCACTTGACTTTTAATCAAGGTGCCCGGGGTTCGAATCCCCGATGGCTCACCACAAAAAAACCGCTTAACAATGCAAATTGTTGAGCGGATTTTTTTTGCGTTTAATATACTTTTTAACAGGTTTTATTTTTTATCATGAACTTTATCGAATGCTTTTTGCCGCACGATTGTAATAATGCAAGCATTT
>JAZTXW010000065.1:0-26319 GCA_045636625.1 Oscillospiraceae bacterium | reverse complement strand
TATCCACCTTTTTTCACCTCCGGATAAAATTTTACCATAAAAACGCGGCAAAATAAATCCGGTTATTTTGGGAAAATTCTTTTTCAATATTGATGTAAATAAATATAAAAGACAAGATGTTTCCTCACCTTGTCTTTTTTTTGTTAAAGTTTCATTTTAACAAGATACCCGGCGGTATCTTTCGCGGGTTTTCTTATGTTTTCCGTTATCTGAGATATGTGATCATATCCTCAAGCGGTTTGCGCTGTTTTTTACGGATTTCGCTTTCTGCGGGATATCCCATTGCGATTACAAGGGCAATGGATTTGGGACTCGGGATACGGAAATTGGATTTAAGCTTTTCTTCATTGAAAAGGCCGAGAATGCAGGTTCCAAGTCCAAGCTCGGTTGCTTCAAGGCAGAAGTTTTCGATTGCAAGTCCGATGTCATACTGACGGAAATCGCGTTTTCTTGCTTCGGAATTCGCTGCGGGAATTTCCGCGTGTTCCTGGGTCATGATTACAAAAGCTTTTGCTTCTCCTACCCATTTATTATATTTTTCGCCTTTGCAATATTCTGCGGCAACCGCAACGGCTTCCGGTGCGTGTGCTACATAAAAATGATAGGGCTGGGTATTGCATGCGGAAGGAGCAAGGCATGCTGCGTTGATGCAGGAAACGATTTTTTCTGCTTCAACGGGTTTGTCGGAAAAGCTTCTGCAGCTCTGGCGCTGCTGCATCAATTTGATAAGGTCAGTCATGGTAAAAAAATCAATCCTTTCGTTTATCGTTACCAATACATTATAGACCCAAACAGAAGAAAACTCAAGGTTTTTATACGTTAAGAGAAACGGGTCTTATAAATCTTGCGTAATTGTTGACAAGGTCGGAGTAATAAACAAAACAAGCGGGGCTGTTTTGAGCAAGAAGCATTTTTTCTTCGTCAGCAACAAAAAGCGCATGGGTATATTTACCGTCGGTTTCACATGCGTAGGAGCCTATATGAACAAGATCCCCTGTTTTAACCTGGTTTACGTCTGTAAAAACAACTGTCTGCATATTGCATTTTTCTTTTTCTATCCAACCGTAAAACCGGCTTACGCTTGCCCAGATCATGGTTCCGCCGGTTTTTCCGCAATACCAGTCATTGGTCATGGAACCGTAGTTTTTCGGAGAATCCTTTTCCTCTTTGAAGCCGGACCAGATGCACTGGGAAGCGAAATTCATACAGTTTCCGTACCAATCGCCGACAAAATAGAATTTTGGATTATGCTCTTCACAAAATTCAAAAGCATATTCTGCGGCAGTTTTTCCATCATAAAGTCTTTCAAATTTTGCTTCCGGAATAACTACAGGGGCGTCTTCTGCAAATTCTTTTTCAAGAATTTTTTCCATATCTTCTCTTTCCATCAGAGTTACCGGAAGATCATTTTGAAATTTTCCTTCAGAACCCGGGAAATAATGATATGCAATTTTATAAACCCCGTCCTCAAAAGTAAGTACCACGGAATGCTGGGAGTTTACTGCGAAAATCGGAGGATATGCTTTTCCTTCCTCGCCTTTTATTACGAAATGAAGGACTTTTGCTCCTTCGCCGAAATCGGAAAGATCAACGTAATCCATTCTCTGGTCATCAAGTTCCCTTCCCTTGATATAATGGATCAGGAACGGAAGCCGCTCTGTTTCAACAAAGCAATAATCGTTTTCCGCAATAATGCTTCGGCGCATCGCCAGAAGATCGTTCCAGTTCTGAACGTTCAGCATCATTTCAAAATCCAAATCGATGACTTTTGAAATATCCACCGGAAGCATTGCGGTATATGATTCATAAAGCGCGTTGAAATAATTAAAAACCGCCGCTTCGGGGATTTTGCATTCGGGAAATTCATATTTAATTTCGGTCGGGGCCGGTTCTTCCTGTTTGACTTCCTGTTCCGGTTCTTCCTCCGGAAGCTGAACTTCCGGAACGGATTCCAAAACCGGAGCGGACGGTTCTTGCTTTGGAATCAACGCCAGCAATATAAGAATCGCAATAATAATTGCGGCAAATTTCAAGTTTTTCCCTTCTTTTTAATCAAAATATTTCTTTATATTATATTCAATATCACATATTTTGTAAATGGCTGTGCTGCAATTAAACAAAAAGTCTGTGCGTAAAACGCACAGACTTTTTTATTTATCTGTATTGAGCATTTTTAAAAGTTTAAGTTCGTTTGCCTCTTCGTCCATAAAGGAAATTCCAAGGAGCATTCCGCTTTCATCAAAAACCGCTATATTTCCGGAAATTCCGCCCCATCCTCTTTTCTGGAGTTCCAGCGGAACTCCGCTTCGGTAAAGTCTTCGGTCGAAATCCGAAAGAACAAGTTTGGGAAGATCCTCATAAAGCCTTTCAATGGGCATGAGATGTTCCTCAAAGGTCCCTTCTTTCATCATTTCCTCGATTTCCGGAATTGTATAGCATTCGGAAATATCAAAACCAGCCGCCATTGTTCTTTCAAGAGCACTCATGGAGGCACCGCAGCCGAGTTTTTCTCCCATATCGTTGATAAGGGTTCGGATAAAAGTTCCTTTTCCGCAGGAGACCTCGATTTTTGCGGTCTGAGCATGCTCGTCGAATTCAATAAGGTTTACGTAATAAACCTCTATCTCTTTTTGAGCACGTTCAACAACTTTTCCCTCTCTTGCAAGGTCATAAAGCGGTCTTCCGTTTATCTTTACCGCCGAATACATGGGGGGTGTCTGCATCTGTTTTCCGACAAATCCGTCCATCACATGCTCAAATTCCTCTTTCGAAACATGACTTTCGCATTCTTCGAGCACCCTGCCTGTGGTATCCTGGGTATCGGTAACGATTCCGAATTTCAAATCCGCAACATAGCGTTTGTCCTCGTTCGGAAGAATATCACAGCATTTTGTTGCTCCCCCGAAGAAAAGCGGTAAAACTCCCGTTGCCATCGGATCAAGAGTTCCGGAATGTCCGATTTTTCTGGTTTTTGTAACGCCGCGGAGTTTTCCGATCACGTCGAAGGAAGTAAAGCCTGCCGGTTTTTTAACCGGAAGAATCCCGCTCATTCAAAATCCTCCCCAAAGCTTTCGGCCACGATTTTGAGCACGGCTTTCTTTGCGGTATCGATATCGCCCTCAACAAAGCAGCCGGCTGCACAGCGATGTCCGCCGCCTCCCAATTTTCCGCAAAGTACGGATGCGTCAACTTCTTCACCGCTGCGAACGGAAATTTTATATCCGTTATCCCTTTGGCGAAGAGTTATTCCGACAAGAACGCCTTCAATTTCTCTCGGCATTGCGGCAACGCCTTCAAGTTCGGATTCTTCCGCACCGGTGCTGCTGAGCATATCTTTCGTTATGCATACAACGGCGCAGCGGTTATCGAAATAAAGTTCAAGGGTGTTGAGGACTTCCCTTTCAATGGCAATTCTTGAAAAGGATTTCACTTCAAACATGGCGCGGTTTATCATTACAAAATCGCATCCCGCTTTGAACATTCTTCCGGCAACGGCATGGGTGTGTCCGGTGGTGTTGGAATAGCGGAAACATCCCGTATCGGTTGAAACGCCTGTATAGATACAATCCGCGATGATTTTTGTAAGTTCAACCTCTTCAAAACCATAGCAGATATCTTCGATTACCTCACAGCAGGCAGCCGCGGTATCTCTTACAAGCCAGTTTTTTGCGTAATGTTTGTTGGAACCGTGGTGGTCGATACAAAGATCGACCTTTCCGCGATATTTTTCAAGATTTTCTCCAAAAAGCTGTTCGTCGGCAATATCCACCGCAACAACGGCTTTCGGTTCAAAATCTTCCGGTTTATAGTCAGGAAGCAGATATGAATACTGCTTCGGAAATCCGTCGTGACATTCCACCCTGCTTCTTTTGCCAAGCTGCTTAAGAATATAATGGAGCGCAAATGCACTGCCGAGGGTATCGCCGTCCGGGTTGCGGTGGCTGAGAATTACGATATCGTCCATTTCACGAAGAATTTCACAGCACTGCTGCACGTTTATCTCCATATCTGCATCTCCTTTCTTAAAAACTTATTCTTCCCCGATTTCACGAAGGATCTTCTGGATTCCTGCGCTGTATTCGATGGAATCGTCGGGAATAAAATGGAATTCGGGAACTTTGCGAAGCTCAAGACGCATCATCATTTCGTGGCGAACAAAACCGCCCGCTTTGGTAAGAACTTTTACAGCTTCTTTTGCTTTTTCCATTCCCTCAAGGGAGCTTATATATACTTTGCAGTGTGAAAGATCGTTTGTGAGCTCAATGCGGACAATGCTGATCATTCCGCCGGAGATTCTCGGATCTTTCATGCTGCGGAGGATATCCATCAGCTCGCGGCGGATATCCTCGCTTGTTCTGTTAAGTTTAAATCCTGCCATATTACCTCCGCCTTAGTTATCGTCGCGATATTCTTCAACGATGTAAGCTTCGAAAATGTCGCCTTCTTTAATGTCGTTGAATTTGGTAAGTGCCATACCGCATTCGTAACCGGAAGCAACTTCTTTAACGTCGTCTTTGAAACGTTTAAGGCTGTCAAGTTTGTCGTCGGCAATGTTGATACCGTCACGTACAACGCGGATGTTTGCGTTTCTGGTGATTTTACCTTCAAGAACGTAACAACCTGCAACGGTACCGACGTTGGAAATTTTATAAACCTGGCGGATTTCTGCACGGCCGAGGTCAACGTCACGGAATTTAGGTGCAAGCATACCTTTCATTGCGGACTGGATCTCTTCGATTGCGTCATAAATGATTCTGTAAAGACGGATATCAACGCCTTCGCGCTCTGCGGTATCTCTTGCGGTGGTGTCGGGACGAACGTTGAAGCCGACGATGATTGCGTTGGAAACCTGTGCAAGCATAACGTCGGATTCGTTTACCGCGCCTACTGCTCCGTGGATAACTCTTACGCGGACTTCCTCGTTGGAGATTTTTTCAAGGGACTGACGAACTGCTTCAACAGAACCCTGAACGTCTGCTTTGACGATGATGGGAAGTTCCTTGATTTCGCCTTCAGCGATCTGGTTGAAGAGGTTATCAAGGGTGACTTTCTGGTATGCTTTGAACTGTTCCTGTTTTGCTTCATATTCACGCTGTTCAACAAGTTCACGTGCAAGTTTTTCATCGGAAACTGCGTTGAACTGGTCGCCGCCGGTAGGAACGGAATCAAGACCGGTGATCTCAACAGGAATGGAAGGACCTGCTTCGGTGATTCTGTTGCCTTTGTCGTCGATCATAACACGGACTTTACCAACTGCAGTACCTGCGATAACAACGTCGCCGGTACGGAGGGTACCGTTCTGAACAAGCATGGTTGCAACAGGGCCGCGGCCTTTATCAAGTCTGGATTCGATAACGGTACCTTTTGCCATTCTGTCGGGGTTTGCTTTAAGTTCGCGGACTTCAGCAACAAGGGTGATCATTTCGAGAAGAGTATCGATGTTTTCACCGGTTTTTGCGGAAACGGGAACACAGATAACGTCGCCGCCCCATTCTTCGGGGATAAGACCGTATTCGGTAAGTCCCTGCATAACTTTATCGGGGTTTGCGGTGGGTTTATCGATTTTGTTGTTCGCTATGATAATGGAAACTTCCGCTGCTTTTGCGTGGTTGATTGCTTCAACAGTCTGAGGCATGATACCGTCGTGTGCTGCAACAACAAGGATCGCGATATCGGTGCAAAGTGCGCCGCGGGCACGCATTGCGGTGAATGCTTCATGTCCGGGGGTATCAAGGAAGGTGATGGAATCACCGCTTGCAGTGGTAACTCTGTATGCGCCGAGGTGCTGGGTAATACCGCCTGCTTCGCCGGATGCAACGTGTGCGCTTCTGATATAGTCGAGGATGGAAGTTTTACCGTGGTCAACGTGGCCCATTACGCAAACAACCGGATCACGGGTGATAAGGTTTGCTGCATCGTCCTCGCTGTCATCGATAAGTCTGTCTTCAATGGTGACAACAACTTCTTTTTCAACTTTTGCGCCGATATCCATTGCGATAAGTGCAGCGGTATCATAGTCGATAACTTCGTTTACGGAAACCATCATTCCCTGAAGCATAAGGCGCTTGATGATTTCGGAAGAAGCAATTTTAAGTTTGAGAGCAAGATCGCCAACGGTGATTTCGTCAGGAATGGTGATCTCAAGTTTCTGGCGGCGCTGACGTTCCATCTCAAGTTTTCTGAGTTTTTCCTGTTCCTGTTCGTGTTTGCTCTTCTTGGGTTTGCCCTGCTGTTTGCTCTTCTGGTTAAGTTTCTGCTTGTTGGTGTAGCTGTCGCTCATGGAAGAAGCAGGTGCGATCTGTTCATATTTATCGTTATATTTATCAAGGACAACGGAAACCGCGCTCATATCAACGTGAGCAACACCTGCTGCAAGTTTTTCTGCCGGAGGCTGGTTTGCGGGACGGGGTTTGCGTTCAACGGGTTTTTTCGGTTCATGGCGATGGCTGTTGTCCTCTTTGTCTTTATCAAAGCCAAAGTTGTTTCCGCCGAAACGGTCGTTTTTGTTGAAGCCCGGTTTGTCGCCGAAACGGTCATTTTTCTGGAATCCGGGTTTGTCGCCGAATTTTTTGTCGCCGTTCTGGGGTCTGTCGCCGAATTTGCGTTCGCCCTGGGGTTTGTCGCCGAATTTACGGTCACCGTTCTGAGGTCTTTCGGAACGCTGGTCGTTTCTTCTGTCGTTCTGGCGGTTGTCGCGGTTTTCAAAAGGTTTGCGCTCAGCGGGTTTCTGTTCAGTTTTCTGAACCGGTTTTTCCTCCGCTTTGGGTGCGGGTTTTGCTTCCGGTTTCTTTTCTTCTTTTACTGCGGGTTTTGCTTCTGCTTTGGGAGCGGGAGCGGTTTTTTCCATAGTTTTCTCCTCAGCTTTGGGTGCAGATTTTGCTTCTGCTTTCTTTTCTTCTTTAACTGCGGGTTTTGCTTCTGCTTTGGTTTCTTCTTTTGCCTGTCTGGGCTGTCCTGCCATGGCAAAATAAGGTGCAAAGCTTGTTACTTCGTTCTTTTTTGTATAATGTTCAAACACGTAGTTGAGTTCTTCTTCGGTAAGTGCGGTCTGGGCCTTTTTTGCCGGGAATTTTTCCCCAAGAACATCAAGAACGTCTTTTACAGGTTCTTTAAGATCTTTGGCAAGGTCCGCCGCTTTATATTTAGTATTTTCGTTCATCTATGCTATTCCTCCAAACTTGTTCATGCTTTGTGCATGCCGCTTTCCAGCAGCTCTTTGATTCTTTTTGAAAAGCCGCTGTCGCAAACGGAAAGCACTCCGACACGTTTTGCAACGGCATAACCGATTTCATCCATCGTAAGGGGCAAAATCAAAACTTCGGTTCCGGTTTCTTCCGCAATCCTCATAATGTTTCTTGCGGTTCTTTCGGAACAGTCGCTTGAAAGAAGGACTGTGCCGGCAGTTCCTTTTTGCATTGCCTGGGCGGTCATATCAAAGCCGAAAATCAATTTTCCCGCTTTTCTTGCAAGACCGAGGAAACCCAGAAGTCTGTCATTCGGCATCTTCTTCAAGCTCCTTTTCAAGCGCGTCGTAAACCTCTTCCGGAATCGCGGTTTCGAAAACCCTTTCGATTCTTCTGGATTTCCGCGCCTTTTTAAGACATTCCGGATTAGGGCAGACATAGGCGCCTCTTCCGGGGCTTCTTCCTGTTTTATCAAGGGAGATAACTCCTTCCGGACTTTTTACAACTCTTATAAGTTCGCGTTTCGGCTTTTTTTCTCCGCAGCCGGTGCACATTCTTTCCGGTATTTTTTTCATAAAAAGGCTTCCTCCTTCCGGAAAAATATTTCTTTAATTATTCTTCTTCACCCCAGAAGCCGCTTTCCGGTTTGATATCGATTTTCCAACCGGTAAGTCTTGCTGCAAGGCGTGCGTTCTGGCCTTTGTTGCCGATTGCAAGGGAAAGCTGTTCGTCCGGAACTTTTACCTTGCATGCTTTGTTGCCATCGGGATCAACTTCGACGGAAACAACTTTTGCCGGGGAAAGAGCAGCGGCAATAAATTCTGCCGGATCTTCGGAATACTGAACAACGTCGATTTTTTCGCCGCCAAGTTCATCAACAATTTTTGCAACACGTACGCCGCGGGTACCGATGCATGCGCCAACTGCGTCAACGTCGGGGTCTTTGCTCCATACTGCAAGTTTGGTTCTGGAACCTGCTTCGCGGGAAACGGCTTTGATTTCAACGGTGCCTTCATAAATTTCGGGAACTTCGATTTCGAAAAGACGTTTTACAAGACCGGGATGAGTTCTGGAAATCATAACTTTAGGTCCGCGTTCGGAAGCGGTTACTTCAACAACATAAACTTTGGTTTTTTCGCCATCCTGGAAAACTTCTCCGGGGATCTGTTCGGATTTGAGAAGGAAAGCTTCGTTGTGATCAATTTCAAGGGTTACGCTTCCGCGTACAACGTCGGTGCTGATTACGGTTGCGGTGATGATTTCATGCTCGCGGCTCTGGAATTCTTTAAGTACCTGGCCTCTTTCAGCTTCGCGGATGCCCTGTTTGATAACATGTTTTGCGGTCTGTGCTGCAATTCTGCCGAATTCCTTGGTTTCAAGAGGAATGTCAACAATATCGCCAAGCTGGGCTTTTTTGCTGTATTTGATTGCTTTGTCGAGAAGGATCTGGTTTGCGGGATCTTCAACTTCTTCAACAACAAGTTTTCTGATTGCAACATCAAAAGTTCTGCTTTCGGGATCGATAATTACTTTTACGTCCTCGGTGCCGATATAGTCGCGGCGGATTGCGATTGCAATTGCGTTTTCAATCTTTTCGCAAAGATATTCAACGGAAATGCCTTTTTCTTTTTCAAGAAGCGTGAGCGCTTCAAAAAATTCTGCGTTCATTTTTTATAATTCCTCCTCAGTCGTCGTTGTTAAAATCATAATAAAGTTTTATAAAAGCGGTGTCCGCTTTATTGAATACCATTTCTGTTCCGTCTTCAAACGAAGCAGTGATCACTCCTTCGTTGATATCGTCGAGCTGAAGAAGGAATTCTCTCTGGTTATATCCTTCGGGAGCACGAACGAATCTTACGGTTGCAAGATAGCCGAGATATTTTCTGACATGTTCTTCGGTAATAAGTTTTCTTTCGATTCCGGGGGAAGAAACTTCGAGAACATAGCTTTTTTCGATGGGGTTTGCTTCATCGATAATAGGGTCGATAGCTCTGCTGAAATTTTCGCAGTCTTCGATTGTAAGACCATCTTTGTCAATAAAAAAGCGCAGGTACCACTCCGTGCCTTCTTTTTCGAAACGGACGTCCCAGAGTTCAACTCCGATCTGTTCCGCAACGGGAAGAGCAAGTTCAGTGCAGATCTGCGCGGTATTTTTCTTTTTTTCCGCCAAAAAAACACACCTCCAAAAAATTTTTCCGTTAAACAGAAAGGAGCGGGTCTTTTGTTCCCACTCCTTTGTACTACTACAATATTACTTTAATAATATTAACATAATTAAAAATAAAATGCAAGAGGTTTTTAAAAAATAAAAACGCGTTTTTTCTCTATTTTATGCGATTATTTCCCTTATCGCCCATAAAACCAGAAGATGCGCAGGATAGAACCAATAATAAAGCGCTTTTATGCCTTTATTGTAAAGTCCCTGTTTTCCTTTATAAAGCCAGATGGGTATCAGCGCAAGAATCGCAAAGCTTTGGCGCAAAACTTCGATTTTTGTTCCGAAAATATCCCATTCGTAATAAAAACCGGAAAGTATCTCGGTGTTTATGTACCAGATGCAAAGTGCCTGCAAAACAAAGTTCCACCATTTTCTTCCCCTGAAGAAATAAAAAACCAGAACGGTAAGAACTCCGGCATAATGATAATCGCAGAAACTGATCAGTCCAAGAATAAAACCGAGGACGACCGTTCCCAACGCAACGGAAATCTTTATAAAAATATTTTTATCCCTGACTTTTTCGTTTATCCACATAAGACCGATGCCTATGAGGAAAGTCAGAAGCACGTTCTGGTGCAAAGGATAGAAAACGCTGCTTGCGACAACAAGGTTGAACGGAATTTCCGAAACAAGCGCAAACAAAAGCATTCTTTTTGCGTATTTTTTAAGATTTTTCGTATGGAAAAAACCTTCGACGGACATAAAAGCAAAAATCGGGAAGGCGATTCTTCCGATATCCGTAAGCCAGTTGTTTCCGGGAATAACCGTTATCCACATATGGTCGCAAAGCATAAGCGCCATTGCAAGAATATGAAGATGGAAAGAATTAAGTTCAAATTTTTTCATTTTTTATACCTCAGAACGCCGCTTTCCCCTTCCGGGTCCCAAAGAACAGTCTCGCCTGCTTCAAGGCTTTTCGGAATATCGATAAGCCTTTGGTTCTTTGAACCGCGGAAAAGAAGATTAAGTGATTTTTCTTCCAGAACAAATTTGCCGTCAACAAGAATATCCGTTACGGAAACAAGTTCTTTCCAACCCGGTTTTCCGTTTTCGATCCCGCTCATGATCTGTTCAAAAGTATAACCGGAATATGTAACTATATGAAGACCGCGTTTTTTTATTTCAACGCCAAGTTCCGCAAAGGCTTCTGCCTGAAAAAAAGGCTCTCCCCCGGAAAAAGTAACACCCTGTAAAAGCTGATTCTGATCGATCGCTTTCAGGATATTTTCCGGATGACTTGTATATCCGCCGTTCGGGTCATGGGTTTCCGGATTATGGCAGCCTTTGCAGTGGTGGGGACATCCCTGCCCGAAAACCGTCATCCGGATTCCGGGACCGTCAACAATGGATTCCCTCATGACTCCCGCAAGGCGCAAAGTTTTCATTTCCATTTTTCTCCTGCTTAAAACCCGAACGCTTTCGCGTCCGGGTTTTTGTTCTGTTATCAGATTTCTTCCGCCTGGGTCTGAACAGAGTGTTTTACTCTGTCCTCAACCTCAGAACGTTTTGCGTTGTTGAAGTTATCGAGTGTTCCGACAAGATATCCGGTAATGCGGCGGATTCTTTCAAAATGTTCGCCGTCTTCCTCTTTTCTTCCGCATTTCGGGCATTCGTCGCCGATTATACCGGTGAATCCGCATTCCGGGTCACGGTCAACCGGGTGGTTGACGGAACCGTAACCTACGCCGGATTCTTTCATGCAGCGGATAACCTGCTCAAAAGCATCAAGATTCTGGAGCGGGTCGCCGTCCAGTTCGATATAGGTGATGTGTCCCGCGTTTGTCATTGCGTGATACGGAGCTTCCCTTTTGATTTTATCAAAGGCGCTGATGGGATAATATACCGGAACATGGAAGGAGTTTGTATAGTAATCACGGTCGGTAACGCCGGGGATTTTTCCGAATTTTTCAGCGTCAATACGAACAAATCTTCCGGAAAGGCCTTCTGCCGGAGTTGCAAGAAGAGAGAAGTTAAGTCCGTATTTTTCGCTTGCTTCGTCCATTCTCTTTCTCATGAATGCAATGATTTCAAGACCGAGGTTCTGGGATTCCTTGCTTTCGCCGTGATGATATCCGGTAAGAGCTTTAAGACATTCCGCAAGACCGATGAATCCCATGGAAAGAGTTCCGTGTTTAAGAACTTCGCCGACTTCGTCATCTTCGCCGAGTTTTTCGGAATCGATCCAGATTCCCTGTCCCATAAGGAAAGGATAGTTGCGGACTTTTTTCTTTTTCTGAATCTCAAATCTTTCAAGAAGCTGTTCGATTACAAGAGAAATCTTGCTGTCAAGCTGGTCGAAGAAAAGGTCGATGTTGTGGTTGGAAAGAATCGCAAGACGCGGAAGGTTTATGGAAGTAAAGGAAAGGTTTCCGCGGCCGGCAACGATTTCTCTTTCCGGGTCATAAACGTTTCCGATGACCCTTGTGCGGCATCCCATGTATGCGATTTCGGTTTCGGGATGTCCCTCTTTATAATACTGAAGGTTATAGGGAGCATCGATGAAAGAGAAGTTCGGGAAAAGGCGTTTTGCGCTTACCTTGCATGCAAGTTTGAAAAGATCATAGTTGGGGTCGCCGGGATTATAGTTGATTCCCTCTTTAACTTTGAAAATATGGATCGGGAAAATCGGGGTTTCGCCGTTGCCAAGACCCTCTTCGGTTGCTCTGAGAATATTTTTGATAACAAGTCTGCCTTCCGGGGTAGTATCGGTTCCGTAGTTGATGGAGCTGAACGGAACCTGCGCTCCCGCTCTGGAATGCATGGTGTTGAGGTTATGAACAAGAGCTTCCATTGCCTGGAAGGTTGCGCGGTCGATTTCCTTTTCCGCTCTGCGGAAAGCAAATTCCTGTGCTTTTACCGCAATTTCGTCGCCGTATTTTTCTTTAAGAAGAGAAAGTTCGGCGGCTTTATAAACTTCGCCGTCCTCAAGTTTCGGCCATTCGCCGCAAAGAGTGATTGCTTCTTCAAGGATATCTTTTGCCACGCAGTCGCCGCATTCTTCGTTTGCAAGAAGTTCAAGAGCACGGCCGAGGTTCTGGCAATAGATCCTTTTATAGCTTTTTGCAACGCCGGGAGCCATTCCGTAATCAAAGTTGGGAATACTCTGTCCGCCGTGCTGGTCGTTCTGGTTGGACTGGATAGCAATGCAGGCAAGAGCCGCATAGCTTGCGATATCCTGGGGTTCACGGAGATGGCCGTGGCCGGTATCAAAACCGTTTTTGAAAAGCTTGAGGATATCTATCTGGCAGCAGGTCGTGGTAAGGGTAAGGAAATCAAGATCGTGAATATGGATATCGCCGTCATGGTGTGCCTGTGCATGGCGGGGATTGAGAATATACATTTCATAAAACTGTTTTGCGGCTTCGCTTCCATATTTAAGCATGGTACCCATAGCGGTGTCGCCGTTGATGTTTGCGTTTTCGCGCTTGACATCGTTTTCCTTTGCGGACTGGAAAGTAAGGTTTTCCATAGTCTTCATAAGGCGGGTATTCATTTCGCGGACTTTATTGCGGTTTGCGCGGTAAAGGATATAGCTCTTTGCGGTACGGGCATGTCCGGTTTCGATAAGCATTTTTTCAACTATATCCTGAACATGTTCAACATGGGGAGTTTCGATATGTTCCTTGTTTTCTATATAATCAACAACAGCAAGGGCAATGGACATTGCTTCCTCATAGTCGCTTCCTCCGTTTGCTTTTGCGGCCATAAAAACAGCGTTTGCAATTTTATCGATATTGAAATCTGCAATTCTTCCGTCACGCTTAACAATAGTTCTGATCATATAAAAAACCTCCCCGGGTGAATTCACTTTTAAAAAAAGTTCTATTCAATATTATAAGTTAACCGGCCGCAAAGGTCAATTGTAGGATTTGTAGAATTAAGGGTCCGTTTTTGTCAAAATATTTTTTCCGTTTTCCCTTGACAAAAGTTTTTAATTATGCGCAGTTTTTACATTCTTCACCGTAAAAACAAAAAAGGGGACTTTCGTCCCCCTTTTTCAAGAGTGAAACCTGTACGATTTCCGGCAAGGTCCTGTAGAATAGGTTTTTGTTCTGTTGAGGGCATCTTTCTCTGTGAGGACATTTCCCACACCGTCATAAGTATAGCTGGTAGTGCTTGCAAGGGTGTTTCCGTCATACTGTTTTACGGAGGTAAGGCGGTTGCGGTTGTCGTAGGTATATTCGGTAAGTTCATACTTCTGTTAATTTAAATGACAACTACTTTGAAATAATGTTACAGTTTTGATGAAACGAATAAAAAATAAGCCTCTCACTAAGAGAGGCTCTAATATTATTTGTCAAGAATTTCCGGCGGATAAAACCTTACGCCCTTTATCTTGTTTTCTTTAAAAAAACCATATGCTTTTTGTGACATAAAAGGCCAACGCCAATATTCTCCCCACATGCCAAACCATTCCTGTGTAAGAGCAAAATCCGGAATATCTTTCAAATCACTTGCATTATAGCGAATACGCCCATTAACATATGTTCTCATATGTCCACATTTTTCGGTTATTTTAAGGTCTTGAATAATTTCAGTTTCCTCTGCCATTTTTGGCATAATGCCGGTTATTTTAAGCTGAAAAATATCCTCAAAAGGTTCATTCTTTCCGTGCTTTATTACAGGCCAAAATTCACAACCTGTAAGTCCTGCTTCTTCTGCGAGTTCCTTAAACCTTTTTGTAACAATAAATTCTCTTAACAACCAAATACCTGAAATATCATCCTTTTTTCCCATTTTAATAGAGCCACTTAAACGTAACGGACGGTTTTGAATTTTTCCATAAGTACATTTAGAACATCCACTATTCTCATCATAGGAAGCATTCAAAAACTTTCCATCTGGTTGAGGATACCCACCTTTATGTGAATTGGGAACCATTCGCATGGTATAAGCTTCCATTCGTTCTTTTTCTGTGAATACCTCTTCATCGAAGGCAGCTGGAACAACATTATTGTTTTCAAAGAATTTTAATAAATTGTAATAATTGGGGTCATCTTTAAAAATTTCTATTACAAAAATCTTTGAGGCTTGTTTTTCGGGGAAAGGAATATTTGCCACACAAAACGCATCTTTGGCTACATTGTCATTACCTTTTCCCGGATTAAAAGAAAATCTTGTTTTTATTCTCATTTTAAGTCTCCTAAATCCAGTGAATCAAGATATTCTTCTGCCAGTTTTAGCAATTCAGGATAATCTCCATACAGAAGTAAATCTACCGATAACCGGGTCATAGTATCTCGCCCTGAGATAGTATGTTCCCGTTTCTTTGTCAAGGTACTCCCCGCAGTAACGGAAGACCTCAATTAAAATATATACTCTTTCATGCAAAAAAAACAAGCTATTTAAACAAAAAAAGGGGACTTTCGTCCCCCTTTTTTTCAGCAAATCAGTCGCATCCGCAATAATGCTTTGCAAGTCCGCCTTCGGAAGTTTCGCGGTAATGGCTCTTTATGTCTTTTCCCGTTTCATACATGGTTTTTACAACCGTATCGAAAGATATCTTTCTTGTATGGGTAAGGAAATTTGCAAGAGAAATGGCGTTTATGGAACGCATCGCCGCAACGGCGTTGCGCTCGATGCACGGAATCTGCACAAGTCCGTCGATGGGGTCGCAGGTGAGTCCGAGCATATGCTCCATCGAAACCTCTGCGGCATATTCAATCTGGTCTAGGCTCATTCCGCAGATTTCCGCAAGTCCCGCGGAAGCCATGCAGCAGGCTGTTCCGATCTCCGCCTGACATCCGCATTCCGCACCGGAAATTGACGCATTGGTCTTTATAAGATTTCCGATGATTCCTCCGGTTGCAAGGGCATGGAGAATATCGGTATCCGGAACCTTGCGTTTTTTCTGCCAGTAATAAAGAACCGCCGGCATAACTCCGGCCGCGCCGCAGGTAGGAGCGGTTACAACCGTTCCGTTGCTGGCGTTCTGTTCACCGACCGCAAAGGCATAGGAACAGACTATGCGGTTTTCCTTCGTTTCAGAACTTTCGTCCATGTGGTACTGGTTATAAAGAAAAGCCGCCTTGCGCTGAACGCCCAATCCGCCGGCAAGAATGCCTTCGGATTTAAGTCCTTCTTTGATCGTGCGCTTCATCTGGCTCCATACTTCCTCGAGGTAATCCCAGATATAAGGACCTTCCATTCGTTCAACGTATTCCCAGATACGGATATCGTGCTCCCTGCAGTAATCGGCGATCTCGTCAAAGCTTTCTTCATAATAAACTTCCGGAGGAGCAACATAATCCGTTCCCTCAACGGCAATTTCTCCGCCGCCGATGGAATAGACACGGATTTTATCGACCTCTTCCCCGTTTACGAAAGCATGCATATCCATTGCGTTGGGGTGATAGAAAGAACTTTCGTCCGTTTCAAAATCAAAGATTATTTCAGAAGGAACCGGGGCAAAAGTCTGTCTGAGAACCGCATCGGTCATATGACCTTTGCCGGTTTTTGCAAGGGAACCGTAAAGCGTTACGGAAAAACCGTCCGCTTTCGGATTCTTTTGTTTAAAATAAAGCGCCGCTCTTTCCGGTCCGATTGTATGTGAACTTGAAGGACCTCTTCCGATTCGGTAAAGGTTGGTTAAACTTTTCATTCTAACCCTTCTTTTGTCTTAAATATTCTCCTTGCGGAAATAAAGGATTCCGAAAGTTCCGGGTCCGCAATGTCCGGTAATGGTGCTTCCGGCTTCATTTACGACAACGTTATGGAACTTGTGATATTTTTTGATTTCTTTTTCGATTTCTTTAAGAAGATGTGCGTCAACTCCGGACCAGGTAAGGAAGACGATATCGTTTTCGATATTGTCGTTTCCTTCAAGTCTGTCGCGGATATATTCGATAGCGCATTTTTCATAGGCGCCGCGGTATTTTTTGCCGACTTTCATTTTTCCTTCGTGAACTTCGATGCAGGGTTTGAGTTTGAGAAGGTTTGCGCCAAGGGCCGCAACGCCGCTGCATCTTCCGCCTTTATGGAGGAATTCAAGCTGGTTAAGGATAAAGCTTGCATCAACGCGTTTTTTTGCTTCTTCAATGTGTTTGAATATAACTTCCGCACTTTCGCCTTTTGCCGCAAGTTCTGCAGCAAGAATAACAAGAAGTCCGATTCCGGAAGAAAGGTTTTCAGAGTTGATCGTCCAGACATGGCCGGTTTCAACTGCGGCAATGGTTGCATTCTGGAAACATGCGGACATGGTGGAGCTGATGGTGAAATGTACTACGTCATATCCTTTTTCAACCCAGGGGGTAAAAGCTTCGGTATATTCAAGAACGGAAACAGCGGAAGTTTTGGGAAGTCCTTTTGTTTCCTCATAGAATTTGAAAATATCTTTTGCGGAAATTTCTTTTCCGTCTTTATAAGTATTTTCGCCAAGTGTTATAGAAAGGGGAAGTACTTCTATATCATATTTTTCAATAAACTCTTTCGGAAGATCAGCGGTGCTGTCGCTTATAATTTTGATCGGTCTTATCATTGTTTATTTTGCCTCCTTTTTAAAGATCGTTTTCAAAATATATTCGTACATTGTACATTATACAACATTTTGACTTGGCTGAAAAGTACTTAAATTTTAATTTTATGTTAAAACAAACCCGATATTCCTTGAAAAACAGTCCGGTTATGGAATATAATACTGATATCAATATGAAAGGCAGAATTTTTTATGCACGACGAACTCACCGCCAATGATATTAAAAAAATGGAAGAGGAACTTGAATACCGAAAACTCGTCCTTCGTCCCCAGATCCTTGATGACGTAAAAACCGCAAGAGGTTTCGGCGATCTTTCCGAAAATTTTGAATACAAAGAAGCAAAAAGAGCAAAAGGCCGCAACGACAGCAGAATACGCTACCTTGAGGCGATGATAAAAACCGCGGTCATAATCGAAGACAATTCCGAGGAAGGCGTTGTGGGTCTTTTCGATAAAGTAACCGTATATGTTCCGGAAGACGACGCGGAAGAATCCTATCAGATCGTAACGGAAGTAAGATATGACGTTTCCGCCGGATTTGTAAGCAAGGAATCCCCTTTTGGAAAAGCGGTTTTCGGAAAAAGGATCGGTGAAACCTGCACTGTTCAGGTAAACTCGGATTACAGTTATGAAGTTATCATAAAATCCATCGAAAAAATCGGCGACGATGATACCGCGCCGCTTGCAAGCTATTAAAAAAATAAAGCCCGTGCTCATTTGAGCACGGGCTTTTATTAACGCTTGCATGAGCATTTTATATTTCCCGCAAGGATTTCCTCCCAGTTCCCGATAGCATCATGTGTCCAGCAATCATCAGCACCTGCAGCTTCACGCATTGTAAGAGCAAGAATATATGTCAATTCTTCAGTCGTAGCACCGGCTTCAAGAGCGCCTTTGAAGTGTTTGAGCACACAAGGTTTTGAGCGTCCTTTAATGGAAAGAGCAAAACATATAAGCTGATATGTTTTTTCGTCAATCTTTCTGTTTTCCTCGTAAATCTTATCAATCTCATCAAGTTTTTCTGCAAATTCCGAAAAAAATTCAGCAAGCATTCTCATAATCTTATTCTCCTTTTATTTAAAAAGTTTTTCAATGTCGCCCGATTTAAGTACTCTTCCGGCGGAAACAATTTTTTCGTTAATAACCAAACCCGGCATACTCATAACCCCATATGCCGTTATTTTCTGAATATCGGTGATATATTCCACTTCAACCCCTATACCAAGATTTTTAACCGCTTCTTTGGTATTTTCGAGCATTGTATGGCAGCTTTTA
The DNA here is from genome assembly GCA_045636625.1 of Oscillospiraceae bacterium. Taxonomy (GTDB): domain Bacteria; phylum Bacillota; class Clostridia; order Oscillospirales; family Ruminococcaceae; genus UMGS1668. The sequence continues at coordinate 8,168 of JAZTXW010000065.1, read as the reverse complement.
CACCCAAGCCCAAGCACTTTTATTGATTTTATTTCTGTCATTTTTACTCCTCCTTATGTAATAAAATTTTGAATTAAATTGAAAAAATAACCCATAATTATTATACCAACTGTACAAATCGCAACAAACATTCCCAAAAGTTTAGGTTTTACCGCTTTTTTTAGCATTATCAGCGATGGCAGAGAAAGGGTTGTTACGCCCATCATAAATGAAATAACAACTCCAAGAAGTGCTCCTTTTGAAAGAAGTGCTTCCGCTATCGGAATGGTTCCGAAAATGTCCGCATACATCGGAATCCCTGCGACGGTCGATATAATCACTCCAAAAGGATTTTCTCTGCCGAGTATCTTTACGATAAAATCTTGCGGAATCCAGTTATGAATTACGGCACCAATACCCACTCCGACAAGTACATACGGCAACACTTTTTTTGCCGTTTCCACAACCTGTTCCCAAGCATAATTAACTCGGTCATTAACCATCAGTTTTTCCGTCGGAACATCGATGTTGTTGGCACTTCGAATAAAATCCTCTATTTCGTTTTCAAGCCCAAGTTTTTCAATAAGCGTTCCCCCAAAAACTGCAACAACAAGACCGAGCACAACATAAATTACAGCCACTTTCCAACCGAAAACGCTCATTAAAAGAATTAAAGAACCCAAATCCACCATAGGTGATGAAATCAGAAATGAAAATGTTACTCCGATGGGTAATCCTGCGCTTGTAAATCCGATAAAAAGCGGTATTGAAGAACAGGAACAAAAGGGTGTAACCGTTCCCAAAAGCGCCGCAACACAGTTCGCACCAAACCCATGAAATTTTCCAAGAATCCTTTTTGTCCGTTCCGGAGGAAAATAACTTTGAATATATGAAATAATAAAAATAAGAACCCCAAGAAGTACCATTATTTTTATTACATCATAAATAAAAAACTGAAGGCTTGAGCCGATTTTGCTTTGGATATCGACCCCAACACAAAAAAGAGCCTTTCCGATTATACGATTAAGCCAGCCCATACCCAAAATTTCATTTTGCATAAAATTCCACATGGTTTCTCCTCCTGTTTTATAGATATATTTAAATATATCTATTTATAGCGGATTTTTTAGCCGTGCCAGAAAAACAATAAAATCATTTCCCGCAGCACGGCTTTTTTTTATTTTCTTTGTTAACAACAGTCAACATTTTAAGGTAATCACCGGCGGTTTTTGCTCCGATTTCAGAAATGGAATAGTACATCCATTTTCCTTCTTTACGCCCAACGACAACTCCGGAATCGCAGAGAATTTTCATGTGGTGGGAAAGGGTCGGTTGTGTGATATTCAAGTCTTCCAATAAAATACAGGCACATTTTTCTCCGGTGAGCAGGAGTTTTAATATGCGAATTCTGTTTTCATCGCAAAAAGCCTTAAAAATGCCGGCGACCTTTTTTTCATCAAACTCCAACCGTATCACCTCGCACTTTCATTATATGCAATATATAGATATTTGTCAATATGTATTTACATTTCTTTGAGCACGGAAGCAAAATTCGTGATGCTTTCCGGAATGATTTTATCCGCAACGCGGAATTCCGGATCGGTCCTCGATATTTTAAGGATGGATTTTACTATTATTTTATCCATTCCTTTGATTTTATCCATTGAAAGTTCTCCGCCGAAATGGTCTATAATCGCCGCGTGGTCCATGAATTCCTCGCTGAAGTTTTTGGTTATTGCGTCAGAAACTTTATCCGCAAGGCAGGAACAGATGAAAAGACCGAACTTTGTTTCAAAAAGTTCTTCCTTATGTTTTTGAAGAAACGCTGCAATTTTTTTATCTATAACGCCCATTCTGACGTATGATCCGATCGCGACGCATTCATAGCCGGAAATTTCCGGAATTTCCTCCGAAATTTCAAAAAGGTCGCAGCTGTCCGCTCCGATGTTGGCTGCAAGAAGCGCCGCGCATTTTTTTGTTGTTCCGGTTTTCGATGAATATATGATAAGCGTTTTCAAAAAGCGCCGCCGCCTTCCCGAAAAAAATTATATGAATATAATATCACAGAACTCCCCTCTTTGCAAAGGATAATAAACAAAGTTTTTTGTGCAAAACCTCAAAATAGAGACAAATTTTTCTTAAACCTTGTGATATTGTAAAGGAATAATAAAAGTGATATAATTACTTATATAAAATTAATATCTTCGGAAAGGCGGGCGATGTCGGATATGAAAAAAATCATAAGCGGCAGAACGACCGCCATTTTTGTTGCCGTCTGCTGGATAGCCTACAGCTTTTCCTATATCGGAAGGCTCAATTTTTCCGCATCCATGGCTGAAATGACAAATTCCGGAGTCCTGCTGAAATCCGAAGCCGGCGCAGTCACCACCGGATTTTTCATCTGCTACGGTCTCGGTCAGTTCCTGAGCGGCTGGCTTGGAGATAAAGTTTCGCCAAGATACCTTGTTTTCACCGGTCTTACCTGTTCCTCGCTCATAAACTTTGCGATCAGCTTCGGTCCGCCTGTGGCGATGATGACCGTTCTCTGGAGCGCAAACGGACTTTCCCAGGCGCTTCTCTGGGCTCCGATATGCCGTATCGTTTCCGACAGGGTCCATTCTTCAAGAAGGCAGAAAGCCTGCACCGCCCTTGCAACAACAATGGCCGGCGGCACACTTTTTGCTTATATACTTTCTGCTCTTCTGATCAGCGCAAAAGGCTGGAGCGCTTCGTTCATCTGCGGTTCCGTCTGTACCTTTGCTGCGGCAATTGTATGGATAATCGTTACCACAAAAGTTGAAAAAGATACGGAGAAAACCGGCGAGATCGAAGAAATACAGATGCGTGTCGATGACAGCGGCGAAGCCGTTCCTCATGACGATATCCCGAGCAATTTTATAAAACTTCTTGCTGTTTCCGGTCTTATGACTCTTGCTGTTGCTTCCGGCGTTCAGGGAATCCTTAAGGACTGTATGTCCACCTGGGTACCGACTTTCATCAGCGATATGTTCGAGATGAATTCCGTAGTTTCAATCCTTACCGGAACGCTTCTTCCCGTTTTCGGACTTTTCGGACCGTATCTTGCAAACTACATAATGGCAAGAACAAGGGACGAACTTTCTTCTCTTTTCATTCTTTTCATAATTTCCTCCGCGGCTCTTTCCCTGCTTGCGCTTTTCGGAAGATTTTCAATCGTTGTTTCAATCGTTGCCCTCGCGGTGACTTACGCATGCTCCCTTGGACAAAACATGTTCATCGTCGGCACCATTCCTATGTATTTCCATAACGTCGGAAAAGTTTCGATGATAACCGGAACACTTAACGCAGTTTCCTATCTCAGCACCGCCGTTCTCAGCTGGATAACCGGAAGCCTTGTTGACACAGCCGGTTGGGGAATCGTAATGACCCTTTGGCTTATTCTTTCCGCCGTTGCCGCCGTTTCTGTAATTTTTGCAAAACGCCGCTGGAACAAATTCAGAAGAAATCTTTTCTGATAAAATCTTTAAAAATTTTAAAATTAATCTTGACAGAAGCATTTTTGTATGGTATTATACCAAATGCGGCGAAAAACCGCATTTTTGCGTTGCTAGCTCAGTTGGATAGAGTGACTGACTACGAATCAGTAGGCCAGGGGTTCGAGTCCCTTGCAGCGCACCATAAAAAGCGACAGACAAAAGTCTGTCGCTTTTTTGTTTTTATAATTCTTCGGGGCGGATATTATCCGCCCTTTTTAATTTATAAAAAAAAGAGGCGCTTCGCGAAGAAGCGCCTCCTTTTGGATATTCTGTCTTATATTTCGATAAGCTCGTATTCGTCGGTTCCGAAACCGAGTTCAAGAGCGGCTTCGATGGTGTGTGCGCCGTTTCTGCTTTCAATTCTTTCAAGAAGATGATCGCGGCCGGGATCATCGGAAGCATAAACAAGGTCAAGGCATGCCCTGTCGATAGCGATAGGATCAAGGCTGCAAAGGATTCCGATATCATTCATGCAGGGGTCTTCTGCAATTGCGCAGCAGTCGCAGTCAACGGACATATTTTTCATAACGTTGATATAAGCCGCTTTTCCGCCGAAATATTTTACAACGGAAGAAGCCGCATCGGCCATGGATTCAAGGAAGGAATCGTGGTCGGAAGTCCAGATTTTTTCCGGTTCGCCTGCGCCGTGGATATATGCTTTTCCGAAGGAGGAAGCAACGCCGATGGAAAGCTGTTTAAGCGCGCCGCCGTATCCGCCCATGGGGTGACCTTTGAAATGGGAAAGAACAAGGAGAGAATCGTAATTAACGATATTCTTGCCCACATAGTTCTTCTTTATAACTTTTCCCTCCGGAATGGAAAGTTCAAGGTCCGGTCCTTCGGCGTCAAGAAGATCGACAGGGAAATATTTGCTCCAACCGTGTTCCTCGATTGTTTTAAGGTGCTTTTCGGTGGTGTTGCGGGTTCCTTCATAAGCAGTGTTGCATTCGGTTACAACGCCGCCGACTTTATCGATAAGTTCCTTCCAGAATTCCGGATGAAGGAAGTTCTGGTTTCCGGTTTCGCCGGAATGAACTTTTACTGCAACTTTTCCGGGAAGTTCCGGAGAAAGAGCATTATAAACTTTCATAAGACCTTCGGGGCTTATATCGCGGGTAAAATAAACTTTTGCTTTTTCCATAAAAATACCTCAAAATATAATGGCAGCAGATTATTCAGCGATTTCTGCTTCGGGAGCGTTTTTGCGAACAGATTCGATTCCGTTTTCGCAGGAAGCCTTTGCTTTGTATCCTTCGGAAGAAAGAATGATTTCACCGTTGCGTGCTTTAAGACGGAAACGGAATTCACCTGCTTTGTCGGTATAGATTTCGAATTTGGGGCATGTTGCGGCTTCGATAGGCTCAACTGTCTGGTCTTCAATGTTTGCGGCTTCTGCATTTTTCTTTACGGATTCAATGCCTTTGAGGCATGCTTCTTTTCCAGAATATACTTCGGAAACGCCGATTATCTGGCCGTTGGATGCAAGAAGATCAAATTTAACGCCGGAAGCGGTTTCTTTAACTGCAAATTTTCCCATAACTTCTTTCTCCTTTCGTGATAAAAAACGATATTTAGGTTTGAATTTATACTATCATTTTTAATTTGTTTTTTCAACATAAAAACAAAATGAGCACGGAAAAATTTCCGTGCTCATAATTATTATTCAATTGTTTTTGCGGCTTCATCAAGATATTTTCTGATTTCGATATGCTGGGGACATGCTTTTTCGCATTTTCCGCATTTGATGCAATTTGAAGCGCTGCGTTCGCCGAAACCGGGAATCCAGGTATGTTCTTTGTCATAACGGCGGATCTCGTTGAGGATTCCGAAAATTCTCGGGATTGCGATATCTTTCGGGCAGACTTCGGTGCAGTATTTGCAGGAAGTGCAGGGAATCTGTTCAACGGAATTGATGATTTCAACAGCTTTGTCAAGAAGCGCGAATTCCTCTTCGTTAAGCGGTTCGAAATCCTTCATGAACGCAATGTTTTCCTCCAGCTGTTCAAGGCTGCTCATGCCGGAAAGGACCATGAAAATTCCCTCGTGGGAAGCGGCATAGCGTACAGCATATTCGGCACAGCTTTTTCCTGTTGATTCAAGAAGATTTTTAGCTTCTTCAGGAAGAGCAACAAGGCTTCCTCCGCGGACGGGTTCCATTACGACAACTTCTTTTCCGAATTTACGGCAGACTTCAAGGCATTTTTTTGCCTGGACTTCATCGTCGTTATAGTCAACATAGTTGAACTGAAGCTGAACGAATTCGACCATCGGTTTTTCGGAAAGGATCTTTTCAAGGAATTCCGCAGAATCGTGGAAAGAAAAACCGAGATGTTTTATCTTTCCTTCTGCTTTAAGTTCAGCGCCGATTTCATAAGCACGGCAGTCGCAGTATTTCTGATAGTTGTTTCTGCCCTGGGCATGCATAAGGAAATAATCGAAATATTCAACGCCGCAGGCTTCGAGCATTTCGTCGAAAACGGGGCGGATATCTTCTTCCTTGCTGAAGGAGTTGGGGCTGAGCTTATCCGCAAGAACAAAGCTTTCTCTGGGATAGCGTTTTACAAGTGCTTCGCGGATAGCGGTTTCACTTTTTCCTTTGATATATGGATGTGCGGTATCAAAATATGTAAAACCTTCTTCAATAAAACGGTCAACCATTTTTTTGACCTGTTCGATATCAACTTCCTCGCCGTTCATGGGAAGGCGCATAAGTCCGAATCCGAAATTTTTCATTTTTTCTTTGCCTCTTTTCCGGTTTTTTATATATGATTATAATATAACTTTAATTCGCCAAGGTCAAGCCGCGTTATTTCAAAAACAGCTCCGGTTTTTCCGGAGCTGCAATTATTTTATTCTTCCTCTTCGGTTTCTTTGGGGAGTATCTTTGCGTGTACCCTTGCGATATGATGTTCTTCAACATGAGTAACCGTAAATTCAACTCCGCGGTATTCGACAACCGGGTGTTCATCTTCCTCAGGAATTCTTCCGAGTATGTCCATGATAAGACCGGAAAGAGTATCGTAATCCGCGTCATCATCAAATTCGATATCAAGGAGCTCTTCGATATCATCAAGAAGAACGGTACCTTCAAAATCGAAGTTATCTTCGTCAATGGCGCTGATTTCCTCTTCCTCGTTGTCGTATTCGTCCTGAATGTTTCCCATTACGGATTCGATAAGGTCTTCCATGGAAACAAGTCCGGCGGTGCCGCCGTATTCATCAACAACGATTGCCGCCTGGATCTTTTTCTGCTGAAATTCCATAAAAGCCTCGCGGCAGCTGTTGGATTCGGGAATGAAGTTTACCGGGCGGATAAAATCCGCAACCTTTCTTCCCTCAAGAACGGTATCTCCGATAAGGGTAAGAAGGTCTTTTGCAAAAATCACGCCTTTGATATTATCGATGGTTTCCTCATAAACAGGCATTCTTGAATATCCGTCGGAAATTGCAAGATCAACAGCTTCGCTGATGGGGGTTTCCATTTCGATGGCGGTAAGGTCTTTTCTGTGGGTCATGATTTCGCCGACGCTTCTGTCATCAAATTCAAAAATGTTGTTGATCATTTCCTTTTCGCTTTCCTCAATGGTGCCTTTTTCGTCGGCAACGTCGAGCATCATGCGAATGTTTTCCTCGGTTGCTTCCTCCGGTTCTTCGCTCGGATTAATTCCGAAAAGGCGGAGAACAACGTTTGTGGAACCGCTGAGGATATATACAAAGGGCTTGAAAATCTTATGGCAAAAAGAAAGCATTCCCGCAATGGAATAGGAAATTTTTTCGGGGTAATGCATTGCGATTCGCTTCGGAACAAGTTCGCCGAGAACAAGGGAAACATAGGAAAGCGCAAGGGTAAGAACAAAAACCGTTCCGCCGTGAACAATGTCCGGATCTATCGGAATATATTTCGAAAGAAATTCCGCAAGCGGATCCGCATAAACGTCGGCGGCAACCGCAGAACTTAAAAGTCCGGAAAGGGTTATCGCAACCTGGATCGTTGCAAGAAAATTATTAGGTTCATCAACAAGCTTAGCAAGAAGTTTTGCTTTTCTGTTTCCGTCCTCCGCATCGCGGCGGAGTTTTGCATCGTTAAGAGAAATTACGGCAATCTCGCTCATAGCGAAAACAGCGTTAATAAGAATAAGTACAAATACTAAAATAATGGCCATAGGACTTCCCGGGTCATCCATGAAAAGGTTTCCTCCAATACATATAGAATAATTCAGTTTAATATAATATATTATATCATTCTTTATGTCAATAGGCGAAATGCGGTTTTTCCGCATATATTCTTGACCTTCGGGCAAAATCGTGCTATGATATTCGGGCAAACTTAATACGGAGATGTATCGAAGCGGAGCTTTCGCTCCGAAATTCAATGCGCGGCTATGCCATGCGCATACGACCCCTTCGATACGGTTTCCCTTTGTCTGCAAAATTTAATACGGAGATGTATCGAAGTGGTCGTAACGAGAACGACTCGAAATCGTTTTGTCCTTAACCGGGCACGTGGGTTCGAATCCCACCATCTCCGCCACAAAAAAAGCTCTCCTTTCGGAGAGCTTTTTTTGTTATGGTGCGGATGAGAACCCACCGGGTGAGTACCTGACGCCCCGAAAATATGAGTGCAGCGATATATTTTCGGCTGGCGGAAGCAATCCTGCGAAGCGGAGCGAGCGG
>JAZTXW010000064.1:0-28612 GCA_045636625.1 Oscillospiraceae bacterium | reverse complement strand
GTCGCCGTTGAAGTCAACTGCATCATAGTTTTCTACGAGGTAGTCGCCGATCATTTTGCCCTGCATGTGGCCTGCTTCGGGAGCATCGGTACCGATGAAGCAAGCGTTTGCATGGTTTTCAAGAAGGCCTACTTCGGAACCATCAATACCAATAGGACGGTTGAAGAAGATTACGGGGATGTCGCCTGCAGCTGCAAGAATTTCTTCTGCTGCGTCAACAGAACCGGAAGTTACAAGGTTTACAACGAGAAGGGTGGAACCGCCAGCGATAGCAGTTTTAACCTGGTCAAGCTGTTTTGCCTGGTCGTTTGCTGCGAACTGGTTGTCGTATTCAACGCCGAGTGCATCGAGTTCTTCGTTGAGTGCAGAACGTACGGTGCTGAGATAAACGTCAGCTTCGTCGTACCAGAATACGGAAACTTTGGCTCCGCCTTCGGAAGGGGTGCTGCCGCATGCAGCGAGGCCCAAGACCATCATGAGAGCGAGAGCCAATGCAAGAATTTTTTTCATTGTTAATCCTCCTAAGAATTGTATTGACAGTGTTTGCTGTCGGTAAACATAGCTTAACACTTTATATATAAAAAGTAAAGATTTATTCATTTATTTTCCCAAAATAATTAAACTTTGGGAGAAAAATATGGAAGTTCTGTTAAAAATCGTGTCGAAAAAAGTTTTTCTGGGGAAAACACATTGACTTTTGAAACTTTCAGGGAGGAAAGACGTTTTTGCGAAAACTTGATAGTTTATCCTAATGGTGTTATATTTATTTCGGATTACAGAAGAAAAGCGGATTTATATTCCAAAGCAGGAGATAAAATTATGTATAAATATGTTCTTAAACCGAAATCAACGAGGAAAAACGTTCCGCCGGAAAAAATCCGGGAATATTCTTCCGTCCTTTCAAAAATGATCGGCTGTAAAACCGTTTTCACAGAAAACGGAGAAAACAAAGCGGAATTCGATAAATTTTATTCGGTAATCGAAGAATCATTTCCGAAAATTGCGGAAAAGGCAAAGAAACTCACCTTCGGAAGCGGATGTTTTGTATATGTGATTGAAGGAAAAAACGCAAAGGAAAACATTATGCTTATGTCCCACCATGACGTTGTGGACGGATGTGAAGGTTGGGAAACAGAACCTTTTTCTCCGGCTGAAAAAGACGGATTTCTTTACGGAAGAGGAACCATAGATACCAAAACGCCGCTTTTTGCGGAGCTTATGGCATGTGAGGAGCTTCTTGAGGAAGGATATGATTTTCCGGGGATAAATCTTTATATCGGTTCTTCCAACAACGAGGAATGCTGCGGCGACGGAATGGTTCTTGCCGCGGAATATTTTAAGGATAACGGAATCCTTTTCAGCGTGGTTCTTGATGAAGGCGGCGCAATTACCGAAGGGATGATCCCGGGAGTGAAATGCAAAAGCGCCGTTGTTGCCGTTCATGAAAAAAGCCGCCACCTTTTCAGATGCAGAACGGTTTCCGAAAACAAAAGCGGCCACGGAAGCTTTGCGAAAGCAAAGGCAACTCCGGCGGAACGCATAAGCCGTTTTGTTGCGGAAGTTTCGGAAAAAAGCGGGAAAATTTTTAAAGCGGAATTTTACCCGGAGGTCAGGGCAACCTTTGAACGCCACGTTCCTTATATGGCGTTTCCGATGAATTTTATGTTCGGAAACGTTACGGTTTTTGCTCCGGTCATTAAAAAAATCATGTCCGGGATCCCGGCGGCAAGCGCCATGCTCAAAACTTCGGTTGCCTTTACAAAGCTGAGCACCGACTTGGAAAACGATGCTCAAACCGGAACAAAGGAAGCGGAAGCAACACTGTATCTTCGCTGTATAAGAGAAGAGGACCTTTACCTCGGGCTTGAAAAAATAAGAAAAATCGGAGAAAAATACGGAGTTGAAATTGAGGAAACGCTTCGGGATTATTGCAGACCGACAGATTTTAATCAAAAAGCTTTTGCTGAAACGGAAAAGCTGCTCCATGAAAACTTCCCGGACGTTGCGGTGGCGCCTTTCCTGCTCACAGCCGGAACCGACGCAAGAAGGCTTACGGATGTCGGAGAAAACATTCTTCGTTTTGCGCCCATCGATCTCAGCAAAAGTCAGTTTGCTTCCATTCACGGAGCAAATGAAAATATTTCTCTTGAAAACGTTGGGGAATGCGTTGTTTTCTATAAAGACTTTATTAAAAAGATCCGCATAAAATAAAAAAAGAAGGAGGTTGTTCCTCCTTCTTTTTTTATTTATTGTTTTTTTTCCGGAGATATTCATCTATTGCGGCGGCAGCTTTTTTTCCTGCGCCCATGGCAAGAATTACAGTTGCCGCGCCGGTTACGGCATCGCCGCCGGCATATATTCCTTCGAGATTTGTTTTTCCGGTTTCTTCGTCGGAGATTATTTTTCCGCGGCTGTCGAACAAAAGACCGGGAGTTGCGGAAGAGATGAGCGGATTGGGCGAATTTCCGACGGCGATTATCACCGTATCGGCTTCAATTTCAAAATCGCTGTTTTCTTTCGGGACGGGTCTTCTGCGTACGGAAGAATCCGGTTCGCCGAGTTCCATTTTTGAGCAGCGAAGAGCGCGGACAAAACCTTTTTCGTCACCGAGGATCTTAATGGGATTTGCAAGTTCCTCGATAATGATTCCCTCTTCTTTTGCGTGGGAAATTTCTTCTTTTCGGGCGGGCATTTCCGTTTCGGTACGGCGATAGATTATATAAGTTTCCTCGGCGCCAAGGCGTTTTGCGCATCTTGCGGCATCCATGGCGACGTTTCCGCCGCCTATGATCGCGGCGCGTTTTCCGACTTTAACGGGGGTATCGGAATTTGGGAAATCATAGGCTTTCATAAGGTTTATGCGGGTCAGAAATTCGTTGGCGCTGTAAACTCCGCAAAGGTTTTCTCCGGGGATTCCGGGGAAAAGAGGAAGTCCGGCGCCGCTTCCGATATATATTGCGTCGAAACCGAGATCGTTTTTCAGTTCGTCGATGGTAAGGATTTTTCCGATAACCATGTTGCGTTCGATTTTTACGCCCTGTTCCTCAAGATTTTCTATTTCTTTCTGAACAAGCTTTTTCGGAAGGCGGAATTCGGGGATTCCGTAGGTGAGGACGCCGCCGGGTTTATGGAGAGCTTCAAAAACGGTTACGTCATAACCGAGTTTTATAAGGTCGCCCGCGGCGGTAAGACTTCCGGGGCCGCTTCCTATAACGGCGATTTTTCTTCCGTTTTTTTCCGGTTTTTCGGTCAGGATTTCGTTTTTTCTTTCTGCCGCATAATCGGCGCAGAAACGTTCGAGCCTTCCGATTCCGACGGGTTCGCCCTTTTGGCCGCGAATGCATTTTCCCTCGCACTGGTTTTCCTGGGGGCAGACTCTTCCGCAGACGGCAGGAAGGGAATTTGTTTTTTTGATTATCTCATAAGCTTCGAGGAAATTTTTTTCCTTTATTTTTCCGATAAACCCGGGAATGTTTACGTTTACGGGGCAGCCTTCAGTACAAAGAGGGTTTTTGCAGCCGAGACAGCGGTTCGCTTCCTCGACGGCCATTTCGGGAGTGTAGCCGAGAGCGACTTCGGAAAAATTTTTGTTCCTTATTTCCGGAAGCTGTTCCGGCATTGGAACTTTTTCGGGTGCTTTATTGAAATCCATTATTCTGCACCTCCGAGCAGGCGGCATTTGTGTTTTTCAAGAGATTTTTGTTCCTCTTCACGATACATTGCGCTTCTTTTCATTGCTTCGTCAAAATCCACCTGGTGTCCGTCAAATTCGGGACCGTCGACACAGGCGAATTTTGTTTTTCCGCCGACGGTAAGGCGGCATGCGCCGCACATTCCGGTTCCGTCGAGCATGATGCTGTTCATGGAAACGATCGTTTTGATATGCGGTTCTTCGGTGATTTTGCAGACGGCTTTCATCATCGGGATCGGACCGATTACAAAAACGGCGTCGTATTCCGCTTTGTTTTCAATAAGATCGCAGAGCTTATCGGTTACGAAACCTTTATGACCTTTTGAACCGTCGTCCGTGCAAAGGAAAAATCTTTTTGAAGCAAGAAGAAATTCTTCTTCGAGGATTATAAAACTTTCGTTTTGAAAACCGGCGATAACGTCAACATCCGCGCCGAGTTTTTTAAGTGCCTTTACCTGAGGATAGGCAATTGCGGCGCCGCTTCCGCCGCAGACGACGCAGACTTTTTTGATTCCTTCAAATTCCGAAGGTTTTCCGAGAGGACCTGCAAAATCGGGGATACAGCCGCCTTCCGGAATTTCTGAAAGAAGGGCGGTGGTTTTTCCGACGATTCTGAAAATAATCGTGACAAGACCTTTTTCGGAATCGGTATCCGAAACAGTAAGGGGAATTCTTTCCCCGGATTCATCGGCGCGGAGAATCACAAATTGCCCCGCTTTTGCTTTTTTTGCAATAAGCGGAGCTTCGATGCGGTATAGATATGTATCTGAATTAAGTGATTTTTTCTCTGCTATTCTGAACATTGTTTTTCCCTTCGAATTCAGGTTTTGCCGGCGGTGCCGTTTTCTTTATATTATTTTACCATGAAAAATATTATTGCACAACACCCACAATATGGAGGTTATTATAAAAAAACAAAAAGCTCCGCGTTTGCGGAGCTTTTTTATGAGCGGATATATCCGGAATATGATATCTCAGTTTCTGTTTTTATAATCCTCATCGATAGCTTTACGCCAATCATCGCCGAGAGTTTCACAGTTTCTTACGTTGCAAACCGCCGCAGAAACAGAAGCATAAACCGCCTTTGTGCCCATGCCGTCCGCATTGTAGTTAACCGCTCTTTCCGCGCCGATTCCGTATCTTGCGGCGGTTTCGACGGCGTCGATGTTTGCGCCGATGAAGATGAATTCCCAGCCGTGTTTTTCTTTCTGGCGTTCGATTTTCTGCTTGATTTCAGCGGAAGAATATCTTCGGCTTGCGTTTTCCATTCCGTCGGTGATGATAACGAACATGGTGTTTGCGGGGACGTCTTCCGGTCTTGCGTATTTATGGATGTTTCCGATATGATGGATTGCCTTGCCGATGGCGTCCATAAGAGCGGTTGTGCCGCGGACGGTGTATTCCTTATCGGTCATGGGTTTGATTTCCGAAAGTTTTACCCTGTCGTGGATAACGTCTCTTTCGTGGTCGAAAAGGACGGTGGAAACATAGCATTCGCCCTCTTCATTGCGCTGTTTTTCGATCATGGAGTTGAATCCTCCGATGGTGTCTGCCTCAAGCCCGGACATGGAACCGCTTCTGTCGATGATGAATACGAGTTCGGTGATGTTGTTTTTCTTTTCCATAGCTGTATCTCCTTTATAAAAATAATTTTGTCGGATAAAAAATGCGGCCGAAAGGTTTTCTTTACCTTACAGCCACATTATACAGAATTATTTTAATCAGAAGGTCGCCCGGCAAGCGACACATTTCAGCATCCCAGAAGCATCTGATCAAATTCGAAAAGAGCTTCGTTTATCTCGAAGACGTTATAATTTCCCTTCTGGATAAAATAGCGGATTATCTTATCGAAGGTGAAACTTTTTGAAAGAGTGAGTCCGGCGGAAGCGAGAAGATCCTGAGTTTCCTCAAGATCAAGCCGAAGCGCGATTGCAAAAGCGACGGCGGTTTGTTTTGAAGGTTTATATGTATCCGGATTGTTTTTGATTTTTGAAAAAGTTTTTCTGTCAACGTTGGCTTTTTTATAACATTCAACGTCGGTCATTCCGCTTTTATCGATAAGTTCAAAAAGTTTCCAGCCAAAAGATTTTTCTTTTGATTCCATATATTCGCGCAGGGATTTTCCGGCAACGCTGTTGCAAAGAACCTGCGGTGCCATCATTTTCTGCAGCGGCACAGTTTCGTAATATTCGGTTTTCTCTTCGGTTTTATCCATGCCGCAAAGCGTTGAAACCGAATTTTTGCCAAAGCAGGAGAAAAAGTCGTCATCAGAGCAAACAACGTATTCATCATCGATGAATTCCCGGATTTCCGTAAAAAGATCTTTGCTGAATTCGTAAGAAGTTCTGTCAAAAACGCAGAGGTAAACCGTAAGTTCATGATCGTTGAGGAATTCGGTTATCACCTGAATTGCAAATTTGAGAACTTTATCTTTCGGGTAGCCGTATGCGCCGGAGGAAATAAGCGGAAAAGCAACGGATTCGCAGCGGTTTTCCACCGCGAGCTTCAATGATTCGAGGTAGCAGGATTTGAGAATTATGCTTTCGCCAAGAAGACCGCCTTCCCAGACCGGGCCGGAAGTGTGGATTATATATTTCGCGGGAAGATCGTATCCCGATGTGATTTTTGCGGTTCCAAGACCGAGAGGAGCTATTTTTTCGCATTCCGCATCGAGCAGAGGTCCCGCTTTTTTATGTACGGCATAATCGACGCCGCTGTAACCCACCATTTCTTCATTGGTGGTGTTTACGATGGCGTCAACGTGCATCTTTGTTATATCCTGACGGATTATCTGCAGAGGCATACAGCTGCTCCTTTCTTTTTTGTTATATCATTTCGCAATCGAAAAGAAGGGATATTCCGGATTTTACTTTAAGAAGGATTTCACCGTTTTCGGTTTCGGAATATTCGAGAGGGGTTCCGAAGATTTCGTTTTTCGGGCGTTTTGCGCCAAGAATTTTAAGGGGAAGTTTTATATCGGTGTCTTTTTCTTCGGAAGAGATTATTCCGACGAAAACTTTGTTTTCATCAAAGCGGGCAAAGGCGGAAATTCTTCCCTCTGAACAGATGAATTTGAAGCTGCCGCGGCGAAGGACCTTGTTTTCCGAACGAAGCAGGGTCATTTTTTTATAGAGGCGGTAGTTTTCGGTATTTCTGAAATCCCTGCTCCAGGGCATAGGATAGCGGCAGCCTTCCATGCTTTCGAGAGTTCCATCGATTTCGGCTTCGTCGCCGTAATAGATTGAAGGCGCACCGGGAAGGAGAAATTGGAAGATAACGGCGCCGCGGTAAGCTTCTTTTGTTATATCCGGGTTGTTATGAAGGCGGGGCGTATCGTGACTGTCGAAAAGGTTGAACTGGTTTTCCCAAAGGGCAAAGGGGATTTTTGAAAAATGTTCCATAACGCGGTTTTCAAAATCCTTTGCGGTCATTTTATAGGGGATATCGCGGAGAAGAGGCTGGTCCGCCATAAAAAGATCGGGTTCGCCGAGGAACTGGCGTATCGCCCTTCCGCAGCCGTAATAGTTCATGGGGGAATCCCATTGATCTCCGCGGAGATGTTCGGAACAATCGCCCCAGTCTTCCGCAAGGATATAGGCATCCGGGTTTATGGATTTTATTTCAGAACAGATTTCCGGCCAGAGTTCCTTATCAAGCTGGAATTCGTTGTTGCGGCCGAAGATATCAGCAACGTCAAAACGCCAGCCGTCGATGCTGTAGGGAGGTTTCAGCCATTTTTTGAGCACGGAATCTTCTGCTTTATATATTTTCCGTCGGAGAGATTCCGAAGTGTAATTAAGAGTCGGCATTGTTTCAACGTCAAACCAGCCGAGGTAGCTGTTGTTTTCCCCGAAGAAATAATATCCCCGTTCTTCGGAATCCGGATTGTTGTATGCGCCGACAGATTTTTCGAACCATTCGCAATCGCGGTTGAACCATTTGTGGTCGATACCGGTATGGTTTATGGAGATATCGAGCACCAGTTTCATTCCGTGCTCATGGAGGACGGAACTGAGCTTTTCAAGGGCTTTGTCACCGCCGAAATGGGGGTCTATATGGTAATAATCTATGCAGTCGAACTTATGGACGGAAGGCGCGGAGAATATCGGGTTGAGGTAGAGGGCGGTTACGCCGAGTTCTTTAAGGTACGGAACCTTTTCGATTATGCCTTCAAGGTCGCCGCCGTGGAAATCAAGGCAGTGTCCGTGCTCATAATCGAGGGGGACATCTTCCCAATTTTCGATTTTTACGGTTTTGAATCCGTTCTGGCTGTATTCGCCGGTTTTTACATCGTTTTCGGGATTTCCGTTGCAAAAACGTTCCGTGAAAATCTGATAGAAAACAGAATCCCTGACCCACTCAGGTTTCCGGTAATCCGCTATGAGCACGAAATCGTGAGAATGGTCGGGGATATACGTTGTGACTCCGTTCTGGGTATAGTAATAGATGGTATCTTCGGTTACAAGATAGAACTGATACCGGAGATATTTTTCCGTGATTTTGAGTTCGGTTTCGTAACATATAAGACCATGCTCGGTTTTGAGCACGGACATTTCGCTGAATTTATCGATTCCGTTGGGGAACGAAAGAAGAAGCACGTGTTTTACCGGGGCGTGCTCGGAAAAGCGGATACGGACTTTTACGGTTTCTCCGAGTTTTGGAGAAGGGTTGCTTACAAAAGTTTCTGTTCCGTCGCTGTGGATACTTTCAAGCCAGTTTTCCAAGGAATAAGACCACCTTTTGGGGGATTTATGATAAGTTAATTAAAACATATTTCAAAAGGTTTATCAAGGGAATGTTTTCTGTTCAAAAAGTGTCTGATTTATGATATAATGCATTCAGAAAAAGCAAAGGGGGAAGCGGATTTGGCTTTTGACTTTTCTTATTATTCACCCACAAAGGTTTTGTTCGGAAGAAAAACCGAGGAACAGGTTGGAAAACTTGTTAAAGAATTCGGAGGAAAAAGAGTTCTTTTGCATTACGGAAGCGGAAGCGCGGTCCGTTCCGGGCTTATCGGAAGGATAAAGGATTCCCTTGATTCCGAAGGGATCTTTTACACCGAATTCGGCGGAGCTGTTCCGAACCCGAGACTTTCTCTTGTTTACGAAGGAATTGAAATCGGAAAAAGAGAAAAGATAGATTTTGTTCTTGCGGTTGGCGGCGGAAGCGCTATCGATTCCGCAAAAGCCATTGCATACGGACTTGCGGAACCGGAAAAGGACGTTTGGGAACTTTATCTCCACAAAAGAACGCCGAAAGCCTGTCTTCCGCTTGGAACGGTCATCACCATTGCCGCAGCAGGAAGCGAAACCAGCGCAAGCAGCGTTATCACAAATTGGGAAACCGGAGAAAAGCGTTCGTGCAACAGCAATTTTTCAAGACCGAAATTTGCCGTTATGAACCCGGAGCTTACCTTTGGACTTCCGGATTATCAGACTCAGGCAGGATGTGCGGATATTATG
Organism: Oscillospiraceae bacterium; assembly: GCA_045636625.1. Taxonomy (GTDB): domain Bacteria; phylum Bacillota; class Clostridia; order Oscillospirales; family Ruminococcaceae; genus UMGS1668. The sequence goes on along the minus strand of JAZTXW010000064.1, from coordinate 19,459 downwards.
ATGCACACCATGGAAAGATATTTTACAAACGGCGGAAACATGGAAATTACCGACGAAATCGCGGAAGGACTTTTGCGGACGGTTATCAGAAACGCGGTTATCCTTAAAACCGAGCCGGAAAATTATGAGGCAAGAGCGGAAATCATGTGGGCCGGAAGTCTTTCGCACAACGGTCTTACAGGCTGCGGAACAGACGGCGGAGATTTTATGTCCCATAAAATTGAGCATGAACTTGGCGGAATGTTCGACGTTACACATGGAGCGGGTCTTACGGCAATCTGGCCCGGTTGGGCAAGATATGTTTATAAAAACTGTCTTTCGCGATTTGTTAAATTTGCGGTAAAAGTTATGGGGATCGAACCGGCGGAAAACGACGAGAAAACCGCGATTCTCGGCATTGAGGCGATGGAGGATTTTTACCGAAGAATCGGAATGCCGACGAATCTTCGGGAGCTTGGGGTTGAACCTACGGAAGAAGAGATTGAGAAGATGGCCGAAGGCGTTATGAAAGCTTGCGGAAAGCCTTCCGGTTCGGCGATGGTTCTTGATAAAAAGGATATCATAAACATTTACAATATGGCAAAATAAAAAGCGCCTCCGGAAATCCGGAGGCACTTTTTTATTTTTCAGGCAAAGGGGAATTTTACGCGATTTTGTCACGGAAAAAGAGATTTTATATTATATTGCAAAAAAGGTTTTTAAGGGTTATTATATAATCAGAATTTGTTTTTACGGAGGCGGTTTCCGGTGCTTTGCAAAAAAATTGAAAAAGATTTTCTGGATATTCTTGAGGAGGAACTTATTCCGGCAATGGGATGCACAGAACCCATTGCGCTTGCTTTTGCCTCGGCAAAGGCAAGGGAGATACTTGGTGAGGTTCCGGAAAAAATTGTTGCGAAATGCAGCGGAAACATGATAAAAAACGTGCGCTGTGTAAACATCCCCAATTCCGGAGGAATGACCGGAATTGAAGCCGCCTGCGTTCTTGGTGCTATTTGCGGAGATGTTTCAAGAGAGATGGAAGTTCTTGAAGCGGTTACGCCGGAAGGACTTTCAAAATCCGTCGATTTCATTGAAAACGGAAACTGCACGGTTGAATATCTTGAATCCCCGATCCCGCTTCATTTTATAATCCGCCTTGAGGCAGGAGAAAATTTTGCGGAGGCGGAAGTTTGCCACAGCCACACAAATATTACAAGACTTTCAAAGAACGGCGAGGTTATTTTCGGAAAAGAGGACACCGGAGAAATGGTTGCTTTTTCCGAAAGGGACAAGCTTTCCGTTGAAAACATTTTTGCTTTTGCAAACGAAGTTGAACTTTCAAAAATCGAAAAATTTGCAAAACGCCAGATCAAATGCAACATGGCTATTGCGGAAAAGGGAATGGAAGGCGAATACGGAATCGGCATCGGAAAAGAGATGCTTGAGATGAACCCGGATTCGGTTTTTACAAAGATGAAGGCTTTTGCGGCGGCAGGTTCCGAAGCGAGAATGTGCGGCTGCAACATGCCGGTAATCATCACTTCCGGAAGCGGAAACCAGGGAATCGCTTCTTCTGTTCCGGTAATTGTTTATGCGAAGGAAAAAGGTATTTCTGAAGAAAAAATGTTCCGCGCGCTTGCGTTTTCAAGTCTTCTTACAGTTTTTCAGAAGGAATATATCGGAAAACTTTCCGCATTCTGCGGAGCTGTTTCCGCAAGCTGCGCTGCCGGTGCGGCGATTACGTATATTGACGGCGGAACGGTAAAGCAGATAAAGGATACGATCGACAACACCATGGCGGATATCCCCGGAATTATCTGTGACGGTGCAAAATCTTCCTGCGCGGTAAAAATAGCTTCTGCGCTTGATGCTTCGCTTTTTGCGCATACTCTTGCGATGAAGGGAAAAGTTTATCAGGCGAACACAGGAATTATTCAGAGCGACGCGGGAAAAACCATCCGGAGCGTCGGATATATAGGAAAAGTCGGCATGAAGCAGACGGATTCCGAAATTGTAAAAATGATGATAAACAATTGAAAAAAGCCTGCCGAAACGGCAGGCTTTTTTTTATTGCATCAATATTTCTGGCGGCATTCCACAACTTTTCCGAAGATCCTTACGGGGAGTTTTTCCACATCTTCTTTTGAATAGAAAATGGGTTCATAGGAAGGGTTGAAGGGTTGGAGAAGGATTCCGCTGCTTTGGAACTGGACTTTTTTAACGGTGGCTTCGCTTCCGTCAACCATTACGACGGCAACTTCGCCATGTTCAACGCTGCTTTGGACGCGGACGATTACCACGTCGCCGTCATACATTCTCGGTTCCATGCTGCTGCCCTGGATTTTAAGGGCGACGTAATCGCCGGACGAAGCCATTGCAGAAGGGATTTCTTCATAATCGAGGATATTTTCGACGGCGGTTATGGGGATACCTGCGGCGACTTTTCCGAGTACGGGGATTTTTATTCCGACAACAGAATTTTTGCTTTCGTCGAAGGCATTTTCTTTTCCGAGAAGGGTGTTCATATTGACGGAAAAGAAAGCCGATATTTTTTCAAGGGTTTCAAAATCCGGTTCGCGCTGGCCGCGTTCATACATTCCGACGGTGCTTGGCGCAACGCCGAGTTTTTTTCCAAGTTCGGCCTGGGTAAGGTTATTATCCTTTCGGAGATTTTTGAATACGGTGCTGAATTCGGACATTTATAAAACTCCCTTTTTTGTGATGTTTTCATTGTTATTGTAGCACGAAACGTGTAATTAGTCAAGTGCTGGTGCAAAATTGTCACACATAACGTGTTGACAAAACCGGAAACCGGTGATATAGTGCTAATTGCACGAAACGTGTTGTTTGTTTTGAAAGTCTTTTCTGGATTTTTGAAGCCGGGCAGAATAAAAATTTGGTGCCGACGGGTTTTGCATATCCGGATAAGACGGAATATGGATGCATTTTACAGAAAAGGGCTGTTTTCGTTGTAAAAACGTAACTTTCAGGCAGGGGCAGCTTTTGCTCATATCAGGGAAAGCATTTTTTGGAGAGGTATTCACAGAAAATAATAACACGATTCGTGCTAAAAATGGTGCCGGAAAAGGATGTGGTTTTATTTGAAAAGAAATCTTTAGGTGAAAAGGGGGCGGTTTGTTGCAGCTTGAAGGAAAAATGGAGCGCTTTTGTGAGGAATATATTGCGGACTATAATCCGATAAGAGCGGCGCTTCGGGCAGGATATTCCAAAACAAGCGCAAAAACATACAGCTATTCCATGCTTAAAAAAGAAAAGGTGATTGCGAGGATATGTGAGCTTCAGGAGGAATATATCAGGAAAAATCTTCTTGATGACAAGAACAGGGTTATCAAAGAACTTTGGGAGATGTATGAAAGAGCGGTGCAGGCAAAACCGGTTACGGTATGGGACAAGGAAATCAAAGATTACGTTGAAACCGGGGAATATCAGTTCGACGATAAAATCGCAATGAAATGTCTTGAATTTATTGCCAAGATCGGCGGAATGCTTTCTGAAAAAGAGAGCGAAAAAAACAGGAACAAAGACAGCTTTGAGATTGTTGTCAAGGTGGAGGACGATGAGAACTGAGATAAAACTTTATCCGAAACAGAAGGAATTTGTGGATTCCACAGGAAAGGCGGATGAAGTTCTTTACGGCGGAGCAGCAGGCGGAGGAAAAAGTTACGGACAGCTTTGCGACGCGCTTATTTATGCCTGCAGATATCCGAAAAGCAGGCAGCTTATTCTTCGAAGGACTCTTCCGGAACTTGAAAAAAGCCTTATCCGTGTTTCGCTTGAACTTTTTCCGAAGGAAATTTACAGATATTCCGAATCGAAGCATACGGGAACTTTTTCCAACGAATCCATTATAGATTTCGGTTATTGCGACAGCGAAACGGACGTTTATCGGTATCAGTCCGCGGAATATGACGTTATACGTTTCGATGAGCTGACCCATTTTACCGAGCAGATGTATCTTTATCTTATGTCGAGGCTAAGGGGAACCGAAGATTTTCCGCGAGCGATGAAAAGTTCCACAAACCCGGGAGGGATAGGCCATTCCTGGGTCAAAGGCAGATTTATAGACATTGGAGAACCGGGAAAAACACATTCCACAAAAAGTGGAAGAAGGCTTTTTATTCCGGCGACTGTTTTTGAAAACAGGGCTTTGATGAAAAACGATCCGGGGTATATCAAAAGGCTTGAAAACCTTTCCGAAAAAGACAGAAGGCAGCTTCTTTTCGGAGATTGGGACACGGCGGACGGTCAGTATTTTTCGGAATGGAGGAGGGAACTTCACGTTTGCGAACCTTTTCCGATTCCGAAAAACTGGCGGAGATATTTTGCGATGGACTATGGGCTTGATATGCTGGCGGGATACTGGATCGCGGTGGATCCTTTCGGAAACGCTTTTGTTTATCGGGAAATTTATCAAAGCGGATTGATTATAAGCGAGGCGGCGAAAAGGATTATTGATGCGCAGGGGAACGATATTCCGGAAATCTATATTGCGCCGCCGGATATGTGGAACCGCAGACAGGATACGGGAAAAAGTGTTGCGGAACTTTTTCTGGATTTTGGGATTCCTCTTTTCAGGGCAAGCAACGACAGAATTCAGGGTTGGTACTGTCTTAAAGAATGGCTTCATCCAAGAACTGACGAATTTGGAGAGAGAAAACCGAGGCTCAGGATCTTTGCAAATTGCACAGAGGTTATAAGGACTCTTCCGGCACTTGTTTTTGACAGCAGGAATCCGAATGACGTTGGGGACAAAGTTCACGAATACACTCACGCGGCGGACGCTCTTCGTTATTGGGCTTCCGCAAGACCGATGTTCGCGGAGGTTTCGGAAGATGAGGAAGAGACTGTTTTTGAAAACGAAATGGAGAATTTTCTTATCTATGGAGTCTTATAAGGAAGGAGAATGATATGAAAAAGAAAAAAGAGGACGAACTTATCATGCAGGAGCTTATCGAGGGATATCTTGATGACGTCAGAGAGCTTCCTGCAGAGGATTTTTTCACGGAAGGGGAATTTGAGCACGGGGACGGAAATTCTGAGCACGAAGCTGAAGCACAGACTGACCCGAAGCTGAAGGCGATTTTTGATTTTGCCGAAGCTATCGGCGAAGACCCGAAAGAAACAGCGGATATTTTCATCAAAGGCATGGAATACGACTCGCTTAATGAGAAATTCGGAAAGGCAAAAGAGGACACGGAGATTTTTGAGAAACTTGCGGTGCTCAGAGGGATCAGTCCGGAGGAAATGAAAAACGAGATCCTTTGGGCGCTTGAAAAAGCAACTTTGGAAAAGGTCGTTGATGAAATTCTTGCGGATAATCCCGGAATGAACAGGGAAACCGCAAGGGAGCTTGCGAATTTTCGCCTTGGCATGAAAAAAACGGAAAACCTTGAGCCGGAACGAGATAACAGCGAGGCGATGCTTATGGAGCTTGAAAAATTCCTTGCTGCCCATTCTGCGGAAAATATCTTAAATCTTGATAACGGCGTTATCGAGGAATGGGAAGGGGGAATTCCCCTTGAGACAGCTTTTGAAAAATTCAGACTTCTTGCGGAAAGAAACAAGCTTGAGGAAGAAATTGAAAAAATGAAAGCGGACTGCGTCAAGGAAGCGCAGAAAAAATACGCGAGAGAATTCGGACCCGGTTCAGCAACTTCAGCAGCGGGTATTACCGGAGCGGACGAATTCGCAGAGGGACTTTTTAAAGAATATTGATGGGGAAAGAATCCCCCGGCCGCAAAGCGGTCATCACCCTTTTAAACAAGGGGTTTATAAAGAAAGGAGAAATATAAATTATGGCAGTTAATCTTGCAAGCAAATACGCAAAGGAACTTGCGCAGGCATTTACCCAGAAATCCTATGTTGACGGTATTGCCTGTAAGGACTATGAATTTACCGGCGTTAAAAACCTTAAGGTTTACACCGCTGTTTCCCAGGAACTGAACGATTATAAACGCAGCGGTACCAACCGTTACGGCGAACCGAAAGAGGCACAGGATACCGTTCAGGACATGATCGTTGAAAGAGACCGCTCTTTCTCCATCACCGTTGACAAAGGAAACAATTCCGAACAGATGGGAGCTAAAGAAGCTTCCAAAATTCTCAATATTGAGATGAGCGAACAGGCTATTCCCGAAATGGACAAATACGCGCTCCGCAAATTTATCGATTACGCCGGCACCGTTGAGGCGGTTGATGAGGAACCCACCGAGGACACCATTGTCAAGCTTATTTCCGACGGTATGGTAAAAATGGGCAACAAAAAAGTTCCCGCAGAAGGAAGATATATCTTCATCGGCTGGAGCTGGTTCGGTATGCTTCGACTTTCCAAACAGTTTATCGGAGTTGAGGCACTTGCGAAAGAAGCACTTGTTAAAGGCGCTGTGGGTACCTTTATGGGCGCGCAGGTTGTCACCGTTCCGGATGATTACCTTATGAAAGGCGAAAATAAGGCATATTTCCTTATTGTTTACAGAAATTCCGTTCTTCAGCCCAAAAAGGTTCAGGATTATTTCATCAAAGAGAACCCCGCGGGCATCAACGGCGCACTTATTGAAGGCCGTTTTATCTATGATGCTTTCGTAATCGGCGCAAAATGCGACGGCGTTTATGCGGCAGTTGAAGGCGACAAAATTCAGGCAGAGCCTGCTTTCAGTCTTTCCGGAAACAACCTTGTTGTAACTTCCGCAGGCGCAGGAAAAATCCGCGTTACCACCGACGGCACCGACCCCAGATTCAGCGATACCGCGGTTGAAACCACCAGCGGCGGAAGCGTTGCTCTTTCTGCGGGTAAAATCACCGCGAAGGCAGTCGCTTTCAGCGACGAGCTTTTCACCTCCGCCGTTGCGGTTGACGAGGAAAGAAACATCGGCTGATATACATATTTTCCGGCGGGATTTTCCCGCCGGAAAACATAACCTGAGGAAAGGATAATGATTAATGGCGAAAAAGAGTTTTACAGATTTTATTTCGGATTTTGCTTCCGGTTATTACCAGAATGATATGCAGACCGGAGGAAACGGACAAAACGGCATTCATACGATTTTTCCCGAAAAAGGGGACGGCGTTATTCCCCAAGGAGGTTCTGGTGCTGAAAAAAAGGCCGAAACTTCCATTGAAGAACTCCGAAACAGATATTCCGAAAGAGCCAGAGCCCAATATGAACAAAGAGAAAAAAAGCTCCGCGCGGAAAGGGACGATGCGCTGAGAGAAAACTGGATTCTTCAGCAGCAGGCGGAGGCGGCGCTTTCGGAGCAGATGGCGGCTTCGGGACTTAACGGAGGAGCGGCAGAGAGTACCCTTGCTGCGCTTAACGCAAAATATCAGGGAAACAGAAACGATATCCGGGACGGATATATGGACAGCCTTGGCGAAATTTCGGAAGAATACGCAGCGCAGCAGGCGGAAAACGAAAGAGCATATAACGAAAAATGGATCGATTATCTTCTTTCACTTGCAAAGATGGAAGAGGAATATGACCGGAAGAAAGCCCTTGCGGCAATTGGAAATTAAGGGGGGATTTTTATGCCGGAGCTTTTGAATTTCGGCAGTGCGGCTTCTTCGAAAAGAAATGTGCTTGAAATAACATCCTTTGCCGGCATAGACCTTAGTTCCGCACCGGCGGATGTTGACAAGAGAAGAAGCCCGGACGCGCCGAATATGATGCCGGATTCCAGAGGAAACCCCATCAAGCGCACGGGCTTTTTTCTTTTGGAAAATTACGGGGAAAGGATAAACGGAGCTTTTATATTCGGGGATCATACGGTGATACATTCCGGAAGAAAACTTTTTTGTGACGGAAAAGAAATCTGGAGCGGGATGGCGGATTCCTTATCCACCGGGCAGATAATCGAAGATATGCTTTGTATTTTTGACGGATTTGAGGCGCTTTGTTTCGATGGCGACAGCGTTTCTCCCCTTTGTGATAAAGCATACGTGCCGACCGTGCTCATTTCAAAGAATGCGGACGAATGTGAAAGAGAAACGGTGCTCAGAGGAGACGGAACGAGTACGATTTTTTCTCTTGAGCATGAACCGGCGGAGGTTATTTCGCTTACTGTGAACGGAAAGGCGGCGGAATATGCCATTGACGGAAGCCTTAGGTTTGAAACCGCGCCGGAAGAAGGTTCGGAGATAATCCTTAAGGCAAGATATAAAAATGAGCCGGCAGGTGCTTCGAAAGAAGAATTCAACCTTATTTCCGACAGATGGAAAGAGAGCTTTCTTTGCGACACCGGAACGGAAAAGATTTTCAGCCTTTCAAAAAAAGAACTTTCCGGACAAAAGGTGAGAGCCTGGGTAATGGATGAAAACGGAAAAATGCAGGAAAAGAAAGAGGGAACGGATTTTTCCGTTGACAGAGCAGAGGGGAAAATCATTTTTAAATCCGCTGTTCCGAAAACTCCGGTTACGGGCGAGGACAACGTAATAATCGAGGCGGCGAAGTTTTTTGAAGGATATAAGGAAAAGATAAACCGCTGCAGTCAGAGCGTTGCTTTTGACACCGGGGGAACCACAAACAGAATTTTTGTTTCGGGAAATCCGGATGAACCTGAAAAGGATTACTGGTGCGTTACATCAAACCCGTTTTACTGGCCGGATACATATTATTCAAAACTTTGCGGAAAAGGAAAACGCATTATCGGTTATTCCATCATCGGAAACGCTCTTGCGACATATATTTCCGATCCGGAGGACGGACGAAGCATTGTAATAAGGAATTCTTACCTTGATGAGGATGGAAACGTCAGCTTTCCCATTGAGAAATACCTTCAGGGTGAGGAGGCGGTTTCTCCGAGAGGATTTGTATATATGGACCGTGAACAGCTTTTTCTTACGGCAAGGGGAGTTTACGCAATAACAGCCGAAGACGTTTCCGGTGAAAAATATACTCAGAACAGAAGCTATTTTATCAACAAGGCGCTTTGCGCGGAAAAGGATCTTGATAAAGCATTCTGTGCTAAATGGAAACAATTCTGTGTTGTTGCGGTCAACGGGAAGCTGTATCTTCTTGACAGCGGACAGAAAAGCTATGACAGAGGCGAACCGCTTTCCGCAGGACAATATGAATGCTACCTTTGGACCGGAATCCCCGCGAGGGTTCTTTGGGAGCACAGGGGAAACCTTTTTTTCGGAGATGAAGAAGGAAATGTATGTTACTTTACAAACGATACGGAAACAGCGGGAAGTTATGAGGATTATTCGCCCGAAGGCAACCGCGCCATTGAGGCATACTGGACATTTCCGGATTTTGCGGGAGAGCTTTTTTGGAGGAACAAGACCATAAGAGCCGTTGCGATTCAGCTTCTTCCCTATGCGAGAAATAAAGTCCGCCTTGAATACAGGGTGAAAGGATTTTGGAACGTTCTGAAAGATTTTTCCGACAAAAACAGTTATTTTTCCTGGGGTTCCTTCGGTTGGAACGATTTTACATGGAGCGGGGATTCCACATACAGGACTGCCACGGCAAAGGTTAAAATCAAAAAATTCGATAAATGCGGATTCAGGATAAGCTGTACGGAAAAAAACAAATCCTTCGGACTTTACGGTTTTTCGATAGAATACAGTGAAAGCGGAAGATATAAAAAATGAAACGAACGGTTTAAAACAACAGGAAGGAGGACCATATAAATTGGCACTTGAAAAGATAAATGACGGCGACCTTATTGGAAAAGGCGTTGTGGGACAGCCCGAAGTTCCGGGGATTCCGGCAATTGAAATGCAGTATAAGGTCGAAGAGATAGTCAGAGACGTTGCTATCCCTAAAATAAATGAGATTGTTGATGAGTTCGGAAGCGTTGACGAAAACATGGAGAACCTTGAAAGAAGCATCCGAAGCGAGGTTGGCAGAGTCAGAGAGGATCTTAACGGATTTTCGGACGAGATGGGCGAGGAGATGAGCGATTTTCGTCAGAAATTTGCCGGAATGAATGCGGAGGTTCAGAATATTCCGAACAGTTACGTCGGAAAGGCGGAATTTTCCGAGATTGAACAGAAGGTTGTTGCTTTTCCGGAAAATTATGCTTCAAAAGAAGAACTGAGAGAGATCGTTTCCAGCGGAGGCCATCCGGTAACTTCTGTTTTCGGAAGACTTGGGGATATAAGACCGCAGCAGGGGGATTACACCCCGGAGCAGGTCGGTGCTGCCCCCGCAATACATAGCCACAGCAAAGATGAGATAAGAGATTTTCCGGAATCGATGCCGGCTTCGGACGTTTATCCATGGGCAAAACAGAGCACAAAGCCTTATTACAGTTATGACGAGGTTGGAGCGGAACCAAGCGGAGCGGCAGCTCTTGCGCTTTTGGGACACGCAAACGACAGTTCCGCGCACAGCAGCCTTTTCAGCGGAAAACAGAACAAGCCGATTTCCATAACCGGCAGCGGAGCGATAAACGTTACATTACAGGATAACTGTGAATACAGCTATGCGGGAGTAAGTTCGATTTCAATGACCGGAACGGACGGAGAGGCGCATGGGTTTGTCGTTTTCGGAAATCCCGTAGGGAACATCAGTATTTCCGGAACAAAGGCGGGGGACGATATTTTTAATGCGAAAGCAAACGAAACATGGGAATTTTCCTGTTTTAAAAATAAATTCATCTGGAAGAACTGGGGTGATATGTAATGCCGCTTCTTAAATTTACGGTAAGAAATCAGATGCTTTCCGGCGGCGGAGCAAAAATCGTTTCCGACAGCATCGACTATATAGACGCGGAGTTTGATTTTCGCACGGAAGATTGGGAAGGACTTTCAAAATGGGCGCATTTTACCAAAGGGGAAAAGGTATATGACACAAACCTTGTTGCGGATAAAATCGCCAAGGATGCCCACGTAAACCTTGACGAAGGTGAATGGGAACTTAAACTTCATGGAACTGATCCGGAAGGAACCATGAGGATCACCACAAATACGGTTTACCTGCAGGTGGAATCCTATGGAAACACCGAAGAAGGAGAAATCCTTCCGGAAATCCCTCTTTCCGCGGCGGAACAGATTGACGCAAAAGCGCAGGAGGCGCTTGTTATTGCAAACGAAATCAAAGAAAGAGCCGAAGCGGGAGAATTTGTTGGTCCGCAGGGTTCTTCCGGACCGGAAGGACCGCAGGGACCGCAGGGTGAACGAGGAATTCCCGGTCCGCAGGGAACAGGCATTGAATCCATTACTTCAAGCGCAAGTTCGGAAGACGGGGGACAGAACTGGATCAATTTTTATCTTACGGATGGGAAAATATATGGCTGTACCGTTCTTAACGGAAGCAAAGGCAGAAACGGCGAACCGGGACTTGTATGGAAAGGTGAATGGGATCCGGAAATGAGCTATACTGCCATTAAAAACGGACAGTTCAGCAGGGACGTTGTTTCGTATAACGGTTCTTCCTATGTTGCGGCGGTTAACAACACAGCTCCGGTTAAAGGAGTTGTTCCGGAAGGCGACAGCAGCGGAAAATGGATCTTGCTTGCCGGAAAAGGAAAAGACGGTTCCGGAAGCGAGGATCTTTCAGCAAAAATCAATGAAATTGAGGCGGAGATCCAAAATTCGGCAGGGAAGTTCATCGGAAACACCGCTGAAAATACCCCTGCGGAAGTTCTTGACGCCATGCTTGGCGGAAGCAGCATTCTTATAAGTTATACGGACGGCGGCTATGGAACAATTTTCTTTTCTAATTTTGTTTATTCAGAAGAAATGGAAGTTGTGGCGGCTTCGGTTGTTTTTAAAGAAGGCGGTGCGATGCTTAACGCAAGCCTTATGGGTTCCTGCGAATATGGCGTATGGGATTTTTCCGTAACCCGGATTGCGGCTTTGGAGGACGTTCCGGAAGAAAAAATTGTGGCGGCGGTCGATCTTTCCGATTATGAAAGCGAAGGAAAGATAGTTGAAACCTATTCGGACGGTTCTTCGCTTGTTTATAATTTTGAATTTGACGGAGAAGGAAATCCGACAAAAATAACCGACAGCAGCGGAAACGAAACCGTTCTTACATGGTAAAGGAGGGATTTTATGGGATTTGATGCTTTATCATTTGCCCTTGGAAGAAATTTTGCGAAAGACGGAGGTTCCGTTGAAGGGGTCCATTATGTCACCTTTATGAGTGAGGACGGGAAAACCGAACTTTATAAACGTCCCGTTGCTGACGGCGACGACTGCGCTGACCCTGTTGACAGAGAACTTGTACCGGAACCCACAAAGGAAAGCACGGTACAATATAACTACACACACGTCGGTTGGTCCGTTTCTACGAACGGGGCACTTGATGAAAATATTCTCAAGGCTGTAAAAGCGGACAAAACCGTTTACGCAAACTTTGCGGCGGTTGTGAGATATTACACCGTTACTTATTATGACAGCGACGGAACAACGGTTCTTAAAACAGAGAGCCTTGCTTATGGTGCTATGCCGAGTTATAAACCGACAAAAAACGGATATGATTTTGTTGCATGGGCACCGAACGCAGCCGTAACAGGAAATATGAGCTATACGGCAAGCTGGAAAGTCAAAGCATCGTTTGAAACCGCAACCTGGGCGGAAATTGCGGCAATTTGCGAAGCGGGAAATGCTGCAAGCAATTTTAAGGTCGGAGATTATAAACCGGTAACTCTTACTTATTCCGACGGAACAAGCGAAACCATTAATTTCCGCATTGTCGGTATGGGAGCAGATACTCTTGAAGACGGTTCAGCGGCAAGCATCACTCTTATGGCAGATAATCTTGTAAAAAACTCGACAATGCTGTGTTCAGGCACTGCAGGCAGCAGCGAAAGCATTTATAAATGCGACACATTTGCCGCTTTTATGACTAATTTGGAAAATGCTTTTCCGGACGATTTAATGAGTGTGGTAAAATCCGTAAAGAAATATGATATGTATGGTGTAGTGAAATCTTATTGCAGGATTTTTATTCCTACGTACAGAAACCTTAAAAACGAAAGCGGTACCGGTACCGGAAACAATTCTGCAAGTCTGCAAGAAAGTTGCTATTTTCCCCAATCGCAGTATTCCTGGTTTGCGAAAGGAAACAGTATAGCACGCAAAAAACTTGAAAGCACGGCAAACGATCTGTACTGGTCGGCAACTCCGTTTAGTTACGGAACATCAAGCGGACGCAGCTATTATCGTTATAGGATCATTGATACTTCCACGAGTACTCCGCAATCGGAGGTAGGAAGCTCCACAGCATACGGCGTTTGCCCTTGCTTCTGTATTTAAGAAATCATAAGCCCTGCCTTTTGGCAGTTATATTTGATATGCAGGGAGGTTTTTATGAACAGGTTTGCATCAAGGCGAAGGCTTCTTATGAGCCTTTCGCTTTTTCCGGCAGAACCGGAAAAATTTATTGAAATCGCAAAATATACCTCGTCCGGAACTTTTGTTGCCGATTCGGACGGATATTATGAGATTGAACTTCAGGGAGCAAGCGGCTGCGGCGGCGAAGCAAAATCCAGCGGAGAAGGCGGAATTCCCGGAGGAGGCGGTGGCGGAGGCGGCGCCTGCGCTGTTTCAAAAGTAAAAATGAAAAAAGGCGACACGGTGGTATATACCCTTGGAAAAGCGAGCCAGGAAAGTTCCGATACTTCCAGCAACCATACATCCGGATGGGTGTATGCGGGAGATTCTTTTGCCGCTGTGAACAGTTCATTTGATGAATTCGGTCACACAATAAGGGTTACCGGCGCGGCGAACGGCGACGACACAGACGGACAAACAGTTGGAAAAGGCGGAGCGGGCGGAACGGCTTTTGGCGGAAATGTCTTTAATAAAAACGGCGGAAACGGAAAAAACGGCGGTACCGCGGAATTTAAATGGGACGTGACGGCATTTGGCGGTGACGGCGGTGCAGCCGGATATTCCGGAGGAAACGCCGGCGGAAAAGGCGCGGATAATGCTCTTGGAAACACCAACCGGAACAGAGGAACAGGAAAAAACGCTTTTATTGTTATCCGCGCAGGAGACACAAACAGATAATGAAAAAGGAGGGATTTTTTTGATCGAGATATGGCATTTGTTCTGGGCGGTTCCGTTTTGTCTTACTCTTGGAATGATATTCGGAGAAATTTTCGGATTCTGGAACGGAAAATGCGGAGAGATCAGGCAGATCCGAAAAAAACCGGAGGAGGCGGAATCTGAAACGGGGTTCGCATCGGAGGACGAATCCCTTCGCCGCGCGGATAAAAATGAACGCGATCCGATGAGCCTTCGGAACGGTTACGGAGTTACAAGAAGCAAGGACCCGACTTTTGCGGAACAATGGGTGAATATTATGAATTTCAGCGGCGAAAGCCAGACGGAGGTGGATTATGAAGAAAGCGAAGGAGATTACCCCGCAGAAGATATGGGATGAATATCTTGAAGGGGAGAATTTTCATCAGCAGATAAAACTTCACGAAACGGTAAAAAAGAACGAGGAGTTTTATGAGGGTGAACAATGGAACGGAGTCAACGCTCCGGATCTTGAAAAGCCGGTCATCAATATTTTTAAAAGAGCTGTAACTTATCTTGGAAGTCAGATCATCAGTGACGACGTGGGGGTTTTGCTTGAACCTTTTTCCAAAAGCGATGAACTTTCAGAGGTATGCAAGATCCTTACCGGACAGATAAACAGGATCATCGAAATCACCAAAGCGAAAACAAAAAACAGAGAAATTATAAAGGATGCGGCGATTACCGGCGACGGCGCCCTTTACGCATGGTTCGATCCGGAAAAAGGAAAATACGGCGAGATGGAACTTGAAACCATCGATAACGAAAAAGTTCTTTTCAGCAACCCTTTTGAACACGACGTTCAAAGGCAGAGAAGCATTATCATTGTCAAAAGAATGCCGCTTGAGGAGGCAAAGGAACTTGCGAAGGCGAACGGCGTTTTGGAAGAAGACATAGGATATATCCAGCCGGACGGGAGAACGGAATATTCCGGAGAAAAACAAAACAGCGGAAAAAAACTTGTCACTGTTCTGCTTCGCTTTTGGAAAGAGGACGGAACGGTCTGGTTTTCCGAAAGCACACAGGATATTTTCATCAGAAAACCGACAAAAACCGGAGCAAAACTTTATCATCTTGCCTGGATGCCATGGGAAAAGAAAAAAGACAGCTATCACGGAACAGCGGTTATGACCCCGTACATACAAAACCAGATTTACGTCAACAAAATGTGGGCGCTTGCGATGGTTTACAGCTCCAAAATGGCGTGGCCGCAAAGATTTTATGACGCGACAAAAATCCGCGGCAATCTTACAAACAAAGCCGGACAGGCTATCGGCGTTGCCGGAGACCCGAAAACCGCTGTCTGGGTGGATTCTCCGGCAGGAAATATGAGTGCGCAGGTGCTTGAACTTGTTGACCGCACCATTCGTTACACAAGAGAAAGCCTTGGCGTAACCGATGCGGCGCTTGGTGATATCCGACCGGAGAACACTTCGGCAATTATTGCGGCGGCGGAACAGACCGCGGCCCCGCTTATTTTCCAGAAACTTTCCAATCACCAGCTTTGGGAAGATCTTGTGCATATTTTTATCGATATCATCAGGGAGATGTATGGACTCAGGGAAATTTATACAGAGGTGAAACTTCCGGACGGAAAAGAAGTTTGGCAGAAAGCGGATTTCGATTTTTCTTCTGTGGATTATGATGCTTTCAATATAAAAGTGAACATCGGAAGCGCATCCTATTGGAGCCAGCTTATGCAGGTACAGACCATGGACGCTTTCTTCGGAAACGGAATCATTGACGATGCGCTTATTTACCTTGAGCACATTCCGGACGGATATGTTTCCGGAAAGGACGAACTTATCAGTGAACTTCGGGAGAAAAGAGAGCGGCAGCAACTTTTGAGCACGGTATCTCAGGCAGGGAAAACGGAAAATGCTCATTTGAGCACGGGTGGCAACCCGGAACCCATGGGACAGCTTGCGGCGGAAATTTCGGGTATCTGAAGGGGGTGAGATGAATGACAGTCAAGGAATGTTATGAACAGGCCGTTGCGGTCATCCCGGAAAAACCGGAGGATAACGTTGATATGCAGAAATTTGCCGTTACATGGTGCAACCTTCTTCTTGCGGAAACGCTTCCCTATGAAAACGTTTACCGAAAAGGGAAAGAACTTCCAAAGCTTTCGTCCGTTCCGAAAGTTACCGGCGAAAACGAGGAGATTCCTTATAATGACACAATGGTGAGGGCGGCTTTTCCTTACGGAATGGCAAGATGGATCCTCAGGGAGAACGACGATATTTCCGGAAGCCATGAATATTATTCGCTTTACACCGTTGCGCTTACCGAATCGGTTCCGCCGGTTTTTACGGGAATTGAAAACCTGTATTAAGGGGGCGGAATTTTGGCAAAACCTTTAAAAAGCAAGAAGGAACTTAAAGAGAGGACTCTTGCGGAACTTGAAAAAGAGCAGGAGTTTTTTTGAGGAAAGAGAAAGAAAGGCCGCGGAGAGATCCGCGGCCGAATAGGAAAAGAAACTTTCTGAGCTTGATACTGAGGAATTATTTAAAGAGGAGCGATATTTGTCGCCGCGTGATAAAAGAAAACAGCAGATAGGAGATTCCATAGCTGAAAAAGCGGGAGTTTCGGAAGATGTTTTTGAAAACGCAAAGGCAAGCGGGGTTAACGGGAACTATGTTGACCTGATGGATTCGGTTTCGCGAGGCCTTGGTTACAATGCTTTGGGGTTCAAGGCGGGAAACTATATTGAGAGCGGAGCGGAAACTTTTAATGAATACCGAAAACTTCGCGATAGCGGATATACCAAAGAGGAAGCAACGGCAGTTCTTATAAAAGAAGCGCCGCTCCATATTCTTTCTGCAAAAGCGGACGATTATCTTGGTAAAAACAGCAGGATTGATGATGTGCTTTATGGAACGGGAAAACTCGGTAATGAAAAAAGTGATGGACCGCCATATTTTGAAATAAATACTTCTTCTGATTCAAAAAAAGTATTGGATTACCTTGAATATGTAAAAAAAGATAGTACAATTAAATATGAAAATGAGGAAGTCAGAAAGTGGTATGTAAATACAACAGGACAAATACATAAAATGATTGACAATTCTCTGTCCCAGGAAGAAAAGGCTTATATGGCATTTAGTTTACGCAATGAGATAAGAATAGGTGCAAGAAATATTATGAATGATACAGAATTAAGAAAAGAACTTGATAAAAGGCACTCTAATCTTACGTTTGATGAGCTAGTGGAAAGCAAAATGATAAGAAAAGGATTGACAAGGGAAGAAGCGATTCAAGATATTTATGAAACTGCACCGAAAACGAATAAAGAAGTTAATGCAATATGGGGGATTATAAATGAATAATCAAAAGTACCGATACTCATACAACATCAGCGCGAAAGCAAATGAAAAAGAATTTGTTGATATTTGCGAGCTTTTACAAAAAATGCTGCCAAATATAAAGAAAAGAGAGCCTCTTATTGATGTCGACGGATCTTTAATACAAATATATTATTATTCAAATGAAGAGATAGTAGTGTACAACGATTATTATGTTGATGCTGTATATATTAATTCAAATATAAAACTCGATGACATAATAGGGAAAAAATCAATTTATTAAATGCAAAAATCAAGAAGAGTTTTTATGCACATTATTGGCACGAAACGTGTTTTGTGTCCTAAAAAACATCACTTTCACCTTGAAAAATGAAGGCGGCGGAGAAATCCGCCGCCGGAACTGCTGAATCTTTGCGGCGGCAGTTCTTATCAGAAAAGCGCCCATTGCGATTTTTTCCACAAAAGCTGACAATTATCTTGGGAAAACAAATTATAAAGATGTTAACTTGAACATAACAAACAAAAGTGGTAAAGTAATTACAGATAAACAATTTGGTAAAAAAATAGGGAAGCATACAAAAGAATATAATTTGAATCCGGGAAATGCAGAAGATAGAAAAGAAATGGGAAGAATTATAAATGATATTATAGATAACGCTGATGAGGTTGTTGAAGGTAAATGGAAAGGACAAGAAGGTTCAATACTGTTTTACAGAAGAGGTGAAGACCTTGTTCTTATAAGAAAAAATGACAACAATTTTGTAAGCATTTTTAAATGAGGAGCAAACAATGGTTGGTTTAAGGACATGCGAAGGTGAAAAATTTGAGCGTTTTTTCGAATTGGTTCAAAAAGAGGCCTTAAAGCAGGGCAAAGTTTTCTTTCTTGACTCAGGAGAGGGTCACGATTTTGATAACGGCTTTATGGAAGGAGAGAATATATCCGGCTGGCTCATACCTACAGAAAAAGCAGATGAATTTGAAAAAGAATATATGAAAATTCATGACGACCCGGAAGGATGGTACGATTATTTTTGTTGGGCAGAATGGGAAAACGAAGAAAACCCGAAAATAACTTTTGTATGGTATGATTAAGGGCGCAGCCCCTGCGCCTTTTTCTTTAAAAGTAAACAACACAAAACGTGTTTCGATTTAAAAACATCACCTTGCACCTTCAAAAATGAAGGCGGCGCTACAGAGTTATCGGATACTATGGATGCATTTTTTGAAAATATTTTAATTAGTTTATAAACAAACAACACGAAACGTGTGAATACATATCGGAAAGGAGAGAAAGATGGATAACGAAGAAATTGCAAGGGAACACCAGCTTATATTTGACCTTGCAAAATCCAACAAAAGAAGGATCGATAATCTTGAGGAAGAACAAAAAGAACTTCGAAATTTAACTCACGCTGTGAGCCAGATGGTCGTTGAACAGAAAAACATGCGCGACGACCTTTTTGAAATGAAAACCGACGTAAAACAAATTAAAGAAAAGCCGGCAAGAAGATGGGACTCCATGGCGGAAAAGGCGCTTGGTCTTTTAACCGCCGCTGTGGTTGCCTGGATGCTGGCGCAAATCGGACTTTAAGGAGGAGAAAATATGAATATTATTAAAAACATCAACTGGAAAGCAAGAATCAAAAATCCGGTGTTCTGGGGAACCGTTATTCCTGCGGCGGTGAGCTTTGTTTATTGCGTGCTCGGCGCTTTCGGAATTGTTCCGGCGCTTACCGAAAACATGGTGCTCAACGTAACAAGCGCAATTATCACCATGCTCACGACTCTTGGCGTGCTCATCGACCCCACCACCGCCGGAATTTGCGATTCCGCCCTGGCGATGACTTATAATGCGCCGAGAAAAGACGGTGAGGAAGAATGAAAGCAAAAATCGGGCTCGATGCAGGCCACGGCGGAAATTCTTCCGGAACATATTCGGTAAATTCGGTCAGAGACGGGCTTTTTGAAAAGGATTTTGCGCTTGAACAGGCGCTTTTAATTGAAAAACATTTGCTTCGAAACGGTTTTGAAGTTGCTATGACAAGGCGAACAGACAAAAACCCGGGAAACGTAAGCGAAAGGGCAAAGCTTCTTGCAAAAGAAAATTGCGATTTTTCACTTTCGATCCATTTTAACGGTTTCGGAAGCGAAAGCGCAAACGGAACGGAGGTTTT
>JAZTXW010000063.1:0-2779 GCA_045636625.1 Oscillospiraceae bacterium | reverse complement strand
TTTGATGTTGGAAACATGGCGGAGAAGGTTCGGGATACCTTTTTCAAGAGCTGCAAGATCTTCAAAACCAAGTTCTTTCTTGTCGCGGCCGCCGTGCATTTTAAGAGCGCGGATGGTTGCTACGATAACAACTGCGTCGGGAGTAAGTCCTGCCATGCGGCATTTGATATCGAGGAATTTTTCTGCGCCGAGGTCTGCGCCGAAACCTGCTTCGGTAACGGTGTAATCGCCCATTTTAAGAGCAAGTTTGGTTGCCATTACGGAGTTGCATCCGTGAGCGATGTTTGCGAAAGGTCCGCCGTGAACGAATGCGGGGGTGCCTTCAAGAGTCTGAACAAGGTTGGGTTTGATTGCGTCTTTAAGAAGAGCGGTCATTGCGCCGGCTGCGTTGAGCTGTCCGCAGGTTACGGGTTTGTCGTCAAAGGTATAGCCGACAATGATTCTGGAAAGACGTTCTTTAAGGTCGGTGATGGAGTTGGAAAGGCAGAGAACAGCCATGATTTCGCTTGCAACGGTGATATCAAAACCGTCTTCGCGCGGAACGCCGTTTGCTTTGCCGCCCATACCGTCAACAACAAAACGAAGCTGGCGGTCGTTCATATCAACGCAGCGTTTCCAGGTGATTTTGCGAACGTCGATTCCAAGGGAGTTGCCCTGCTGGATGTGGTTATCGAGCATTGCTGCGAGAAGGTTGTTTGCTGCGCCGATTGCGTGGAAGTCGCCGGTGAAATGGAGGTTGATATCTTCCATAGGAACAACCTGTGCATAGCCGCCGCCTGCTGCGCCGCCTTTAACACCGAAAACCGGTCCGAGGGAAGGTTCGCGAAGAGCAACGGTAACGTCCTTGCCGATGCGTTTAAGTCCGTCTGCAAGACCAACGGTAGTGGTGGTTTTACCTTCGCCTGCAGGAGTAGGGGAAATTGCGGTTACAAGGATGAGTTTTCCGTTTTCACGGTCGGTTTCGGAAAGGAGCTTGGGATCGATTTTTGCTTTGTATTTGCCGTACTGTTCGAGATATTTTTCATCAACATGGGCAAGTTTTGCGATTTCGGTGATAGGCTTCATTTCGCAAGCCTGTGCGATCTCGATATCGGTTTTGAATTCCATTGGTTTTGTCCTCCTGTGTAACCTTAATTATTTAAAATATTTAACCGCTGCTTCAAACATGCGGATATCATATTCGCCGGGAACGTTTGCATAAAGGTTGGAACCGATACGCTCTGCGTGACCCATCTTACCGAATACTCTGCCGTCAGGAGAGGTGATACCTTCGATTGCATACATGGAATCGTTGGGGTTGAAGCGGACGTCGCCGGTTGCATTGCCCTCAAGGTCAACGTACTGGGTTGCGATCTGGCCGTGTTCTGCAAGCTTGTGGATAAGTTCCTCGCTTGCAAGGAATCTTCCTTCGCCGTGGGAAATCGGAACAGTGTAAACGTCACCGACTTCGGTAAGGGAAAGCCACGGGGATTTGTTGGAAGCGATTCTGGTATGAACGATTCTGGACTGGTGGCGGTCGATGGTGTTGAAGGTAAGGGTCGGGCAGTTTTCATCGGTGTCGATGATTTTTCCGTAAGGAACAAGTCCGAGTTTGATAAGAGCCTGGAATCCGTTGCAGATACCGCACATAAGACCTTCGCGGTTATCAAGAAGATCGGTTACGCCTTCTTTGATAAGTCCGTTGCGGAAGAATGCGGTGATGAATTTTGCGGAACCGTCCGGTTCGTCGCCGCCGGAGAAGCCGCCGGGGATGAAGATCATCTGGGATTCCTTGATTTTTTCTGCAAAAGCTTCAATGCTTCTGTGGATTCCTTCTGCGGAAAGGTTGTTGATTACCATGATCTCGGGTTCTGCGCCTGCGTCGGCAACAGCTTTTGCGCTGTCAAATTCACAGTTGGTACCCGGGAATGCGGGAATAAGAACCTTCGGTTTTGCAACTTTGATTGCGGGAGCTTTCCATTCGCTTGCGCTGTAATTGAAGTTCTCCATGGGAGAATTGCTGTTAGGAATGTTGCAGGCGAAAACGCTTTCGAGCTTGCCTTCATAAATATTGAGCATTTCGCAAAGGCAGAGTTTTTCTTCGCCGAGAACGATTGCTTTTTCTTCGGTGGTTTCACCGATAACGCGCTCGGAAACGTCTTCGGTAACTTCAAGAACGAAGGAACCGTAGGAATATCCGAAGAGTTCTTCAACGGTGACATCATCGGAATATTTGAAGCCAATGGAGTTACCGAAGCACATCTTCATAACAGCTTCGGCAATTCCGCCCATACCGGCGGTATAGCCGGCAACGGCTTTTCCGCTTCTGTAAAGTCCGGTTACCTTGCTGAAGATTGCAAGAAGGCTTTCGGTTTCGGGAAGACCGTTTTCATCAAGTTCGGGTTTAAGAACGATTACTTTGTGGCCTGCTTCTTTGAATCCGGGAGAAACAACTTGGTTTGCTTTGCCGGTGGTTACGGCGAAGGAAACAAGAGTCGGAGGAACGTGGATATCCTCAAAAGTACCGCTCATGGAGTCTTTTCCGCCGATTGCGCCGATTCCAAGATTCTTCTGTGCTTCAAAAGCACCGAGAAGTGCGGCAAGAGGTTTTCCCCAGCGTCTGGAATCTTTTCCGAGTTTTTCGAAATATTCCTGGAAGGTAAGGTAAACGTCCTCGAAGGAAGCGCCGGTTGCAACAAGTTTTGCGGCGGATTCAACTACTGCGAGATATGCGCCGTGATAAGGGCTCTGTTCGGTGATGAAGGGGTTATAGCCCCAGGACATATAGGAACAATCGTCG
>JAZTXW010000062.1:0-6056 GCA_045636625.1 Oscillospiraceae bacterium | reverse complement strand
GACATCCACGTAGAGGTTTGCTCCAAATGCCATCCTTTCTACACTGGTCGTCAGAAACTCGTTGATACCGGCGGTCGTGTTGACAGATTCAAAAAACGTTTCGGTATGGAATAATTCCAAAACCAAAAAGCCCGGAATCATTCCGGGCTTTTTTTCTATCCAATCAGAAAAGGAGCGGGGATTTTGGCTGAATATAAAACAATAAAACAGCGGGCAACCGACGAATTTGTTGAAAAAAAATCCCGCTTCATCGGATATATTGCCCCGGTTGAAACCGAGGACGAAGCTATCGCTTTTATAAATGAAATCCGCACCAGACACCGTGATGCAACCCATAACGTCTATGCCTATTCGCTTCGCGCAGGGCAGATAAAGCGTGCTTCCGACGACGGTGAACCCCAGGGCACCGGCGGTGTTCCGATGCTTAACGTCCTTAACGGAAACGAACTTGTGGACGTTTGCTGTGTGGTAACAAGATATTTCGGCGGAACTCTTCTTGGGGTCGGCGGTCTTGTTCGTGCATATACCGAAGGCGCAAAAATCGCCGTTGCCGCCGGCGGAATAAAAACCGTTGCTGAAAGCGCGGATATCATGGTCACCTGCGACTATAATCTTTACGGAAAAATCGAACATTATATAAACGAACGCCGCATTTTTGTTGTCGAAAGCGATTTCGGCGCGGATGTGAGCATCGTTGTAAGGCTTCGTACCGAAGACGTTTCCGGTTTTGAGCATGATATAACCGAACTCACCTCCGCAAAGGCGAAAACGGAAATTATCAGCCGCGGCTGGAACGAAATGTGATAAAAGGAGCATTTTTATGAAACTTATGATTGCTTCCGATATCCACGGAAGCGCATTTTACTGCAAACAGCTGCTCAAGGCTTTTGAAAACGAGCACGCAGACAAGATCCTTTTTCTCGGCGACATACTTTATCACGGTCCCAGAAACGATCTTCCGGAAGGATATGCCCCGAAAGAAGTCATATCCATGCTCAATAACATAAAAGAATATATCCTTTGCGTCCGCGGAAACTGTGATACCGAAGTTGACCAGATGGTTCTTGAATTCCCTGTGCTCAACGAACAGGTTTTCCTCAGCATCGACGGAACCGAAATGCTCGCTGTCCACGGCCACAAACCTTTTCCTTCCGTAAAAGCCGGAACGGTAATCCTTTCCGGACACACTCATATTCCGAAAACGGAAGAAAACGGCGGTGTTTTTTATCTTAACCCCGGTTCTGTTTCGATTCCGAAGGAAAACAGTGCTCACGGATATATGATTTTTGAAAACGGAAAATTCATCCGCAAGGACCTTTCCGGAAACATAACAGAAACATTCGTAATTTAAAAAAAGGCACCCTTCGGGTGCCTTTTTTTGTGCTTTATTTCATTTTTTCAATCAGCTTTGAATAGATCCGTTCAACAAACCATTTTTCGCTGCTTTTATTTTTTATGTCATCAATATCTATCCACATAACGCCGCTGTTTTCGTCCGGTTTTATAAAAAGCTCCTGGTTTTCAGGCGCCTCAAAAAGATAGGTCACGTTAAGATGAAGATGGGCCGAAACATATTTCCCCTTCTTTTCATGTCCGCTTACCGTGACAATTTCAATGGAAAGAATATCTTCCGAAACCGGTTTTATATCGGTGATTCCGCTTTCTTCCTTTGCTTCCTTTTCCGCAACTTTAAGAAGGTCCTCTTCTCCGTCCGCGTGTCCGCCCATCCATGCCCAGGAATCATAAATGTTGTGATAAATCATCAGCACTTTTGTCCTGTCGGGATTAACGACCCATGCGGATGCTGTAAAATGTGCTTTTTGGTTTTCTCTTGTAAAAACTCCCGGTTCGGAAATCCATTCAAGAAGAAGCTTTTTGTCGCTTTCTTCCTGTTCGTTAAACGGAACATAGTTTTTGATTTTTTCTTTAAGATCCATAATATCACCTAAAAATCAAGGCGGAAGGAATCTTCCGCCTTTTGTTTTCAATCAGGAAAGTGCTTTTGCGCCAAGTGTTTCCGCAAAAGTAATTGCCGCCTGGCAGTTATTGATAAACAGAACGTCCGTTACGCCATACTGTTCAATAAGCGCGCCGGTACCTTTTGTATCCTCACGGATATCAACAACCAGAATCTGTTCAAAATAATCGATCATATAAGGAACAAATGCGTTGCCGTAGGATTCCTTGAAAATCATAAGGGTTTTTCCGTTTTTGTTTTCGGTCGTAATAAGAGTAAGGGGGTTGTCTCCGTTAATAAACATTCCCGCATAGTTGTTATAGTTATAATTGAGCGCGGAGGTGTTGTACCAGCTTCCGCTGTTGCCCGCGATCATGGAATAACCGATATGGGGATAATGCGCAACGGTGTAGTCCGGGTTTTCTTTAAGGCTTGCGGGTTTTCCTGCCCAGCTGTAAAGAGTTCCGAGGAAACCGGTTTTTACAACAGTTTCGTAAGTATCAATTGCATAAGGGATAATATCGTTTGCGTTGCAGAAAGCGACAGAAGCATAGTAAGCTCCAAGGCTGGTCCAATGGTGGTCGGTGCGATAGAAAAGATATTCATCTCTGTGTTCGCTCATAACGCCAAAAGCATCCGCCGCTTTGATTCCATCATTGAGCATACCATAGGTTGCTTCAATATGTGCTTTGGTCCTGTCATAGGGATCGGTATATCCTGCCGGAGGATTGAATGCGCAGTTTTTCGGAACAATAAGCGCGTTAACGGAAAGTTCCGGATATTTTTCCGCAAATTTGTTGACAACGTTTGCCCATGCCGCGTTTCCGCTTTCGGAAGGAAGGAAATATTCCATCGCGTAATCGCCGCAGACAAGGGTTGCGCCAACATAATATGCGTCAAGATTATTGTTATAATGTCCCGCTTCGGTTTCAGGAACAATATTGTCGAGGTTGTCGGAAAGTGCGCCGTTTCTGCCCGCTTTAATATATTTCTGACCTTCGGGAACAATCTGAAGTCCGCAGTTATCACAGGCATTGCTGCTGTTCATGGCATGACCCATCTTTGGAGCAAGTTCGAATCCGCAGGAAGAACAAAGCTGGCCATCCGTGCAGGTTGCAGGATCTCCGGGGGTGTGTTCAAGCTGAGGAGCAAGTTCGATTCCGCAAAGTTTACATGTCTGGGGTGCGGCACAGGTTGCCGGATCTCCGGGGCGGTGTCCCGCTGCCTCAACAAGGATCTCCTCACATTCGGTACATATCTGGGATTCGGTGCAGGTTGCGGCAGGTCCCGGAACATGTTCGTGTCCGCAGGCAGCAAGAACGCAAACCATTATAATTGCAAGAATTGCAACGGCAGTTTTTTTCATAATGTCCTCCATCTATAAAAATTTTATAATGCCGAAAATACATAAAAATTATACCGCCTTTTTAATATAATTTCAATAATAAAAAACCGTTGTTTTCGAATCTTGCCAAAAAAGCATCAAATGAACCTGCCAAGCTTTTTTGCAATGGTCTCTTTCATCTTTTTACGCTTTGTTCTTGCAATATTTTTCAGTTTTATTCTTCTTTTTTTAAAACTTTCCGCCGCCTTTACCGAAACTTTATGCAAACCTTTTCTGTAACCAAGCACTCCTTCTCTGACCGCCGCAGTCTTTTTCTTCATTTTTATTATCTGCTCCAAAAATTCCCCTTCGGTTATAAGCCATTCGTCCGCAAGGGTCTGTTCCCTTTCATATTTCCCCAAGCGGTAATTTTCAAGAACGATCCTATATCTTTCCGCCGCTTTTTCAACCGAATCTTCCCATGAAATATAAATTTTATCCATCGCGTTTTTGCCGACGATTTTCATCTTTTCCGGGTTGTTGCAGAGGAACCTAAGCTTTTCCGCAAAACTTTCCGAATCGTTTTCGGTAAGAAATCCCGTTTCTCCGTCCTCTATTCCTTCTGCGGCGCAGCTGCCTTTTATAAGCACGCTTCCAATTCCGCAAGCCGCCGCCTCGCGCACGACAAGCCCGTTTGTATCATAAACCGACGGAAAAAGAAAAAGGTCCGCTCTGCTGTACCATGCGCGGATCGCGTTTCTGTCGCGTACAGCTCCTGTAAAAATACATTTCCCCGAAAGTCCAATCCCTTCCGAATATTTTTTCACTTCCTCAAAATCAAGACCTCCGCCCACAAAAACCATTCTGAAATCTTCCCCGGTTTCCAAAAGTTTTTTAAGCGCGCCGATGATTATATCAAGGCCTTTATACCACGTCATTCTTCCCACGAAAAGAAAAACCGGAATCCCTTCCGGCAAATCAAAATTCCCGGTGTTTTTTTCAATTTCCTCCGCCGAAACTTTGCCTTTCGGGATATCGACCCCATTCGGCATCAGAACATAATTTCCCTTATATCCAAGGCTGCGGAGGTTTTCTCCCGCCCCTTCACTTACTACCCAGACTTCGTCGCATGCTTCGATATTCTTAACGATCTCTTTTATGATTTTTCCTTTAAGATATCCGTTTCCGACCGCTTTTGTGATATCAACATCGAACTTTGTATGGTAGGTAAGAATAATCGGTGCGTCAAGCGGTTCCCTCAAAGTTCTTGCAAGAACGGTTGAAACAAACGGACAATGGGTATGAATAATGTTTATATTCTCCTTTTTTATCTCCTCAAAGGTAGAATAATAAAAAGGATATCCCGCGCGGTAATTTATAAACCGTTCCGTATTAAAACTCGGGTAACGTATCACTTTATAAGGAAAAACGCCGTCCTCCGCCTTCGGATGAAAAGGCACAGCCACAAGAGCTTTTCCGTGTTTTTCGTTGATAACTTCCGCATAGTTCATAACCGCATTCGCGACCCCGTCTATAACAGGCGGAAAACTGTCGTTAAGAAGGCATACATTCAGCTTTTCTTCCAAATTCTGTTCCCCTTTCCCGGAATATTTTTCTGTTGGGTATGATAGCAGTTGAATATGAATTTTTTATTGCGGCGGTCTTAATTTTTTCTTAAAGCGCACGACAATTTTCGCAAAAAACAAAGGTGCAACCGCCGGTTGCTAAGTTTTTAAACCCATGTTGATAGACATTTACATCGAAAAATGATATGATTTTCCTGTAAAAGGAGGCGATTTTTAAAATGACTCTCGGCGAAAAAATCTATAAACTCCGCACCGAAAAAAACCTTTCCCAAGGGGATCTTTCCGAACTTCTTGAAGTTTCGCGCCAAAGCGTTTCAAAATGGGAAAACGGCGCAGCGACCCCCGACCTTGATAAAATAATAAAACTTTCCGAAGTTTTCGGAATCACCATAGATGAACTTGTCAAAGGCGAAGAAGTTCCGGCTTCCGCCCCGGAAGAAACAAAAAACGCGGCAGTTATAATAAAAAAAGAAAGCAATTTCCCGCCCCGGAAAATAATCGGAACGGTTTTGCTTTCCCTTTCGCTTATTATTACGTTTATGTGTTTTGCAATAGGCGGACCCGAAGGCGCTCTTGCGGGTCTTATACTTTCTTCGCCGCTTATACTTTGCGGAACAGTATGTTTTCTCTTTAAGAAAAACGTCGGGCTTTGGTGCTTCTGGGCGGTTTTCTTTTGCGTGGATATGTATCTTCGTCTTGCAACCGGAACAAGTTCCGCCGTTGTTCTTAATTTCCGGGCGCTTTTGTTTATGATTCGCGGCGGTAATTTTATAAGACTTCTGCTTGCTTTTGCACAGCTTGCGGCAATTCTTTCGCTTATTTTTGCAACGGTTTTCCGCTTCAAAAAAATCCCTTTTGAAAGCAAAAAAATCCCGATAGTTTTCTGGGCTGTTTTTGCGGCAATGAAAATCGGCTTCGCAATTTTTGCCGCAAGCGACCTTTATATAAAAATTAGGCATAACCTTCTTGCCTCTGCGGAAGTTTGGATTTACAGCCTTTTCTCTTCGCTTTATGTCTGGCTTTATACCGGCTTTTTTGTCGCGGCGCTTGTTTTTACCGTCCGATATATCCTTACAAAAAAGCGGCATAACGCTCCCTGATTTTCACAAACAAAAATCATCTGCTCAAACCAGCACCGGGTTTTTTTTTTTGGGCATAGGAACAGATTTTCTTCTTTGCCTCGCAATAA